>CAYYZT010000184.1:249-1623 GCA_964476015.1 uncultured Chitinophaga sp. | reverse complement strand
CGAATTTACAAAAGGAATGCCAAATTCATAAAAAGTTCAGTTATACGCCCCCTTTCCACATTTATTGGGTGTTTCTGTCCATAATTCTCCCAACAATTTTTAAAACCCTCAATTGTGCCACCTAACCCAGAATATAGCAGTACCAATAGTTTTAAAGGGATTTTAGGATAGCCCGTGATAGTTTGGCAAAAATTTAGCTACAGTAGGGGCAACTATGCCAACAACGATATGAGAGCATGGATAACAGTGATGGCAATGGTTAGCATAGTGGCCTTCTCTTCTTGCGAAAAGTGCTACAAGTGCGAAACCAACTTGGGTACCGAAACGGAGTGCTGCGGCACAAAAGCCGACTGCGAAACGTTTCGCGACAATTGCAGGCTTACGGGCGGCACTAACCTTCAGTAGAATATATTAAACACCAATTGATAAAACCTAAAACCCCGATTATGAAAACCCTAGTAATAACTTTTATGGCAGCTACGGCATTGACTTTTGCATCATGCGAAAAATGTTACAAATGCGAAGGTGCCTTAGGCATTGACTATGATTGCTGCGGAGACAAGGATGAATGTGAAGGCTATCGCGCCGATTGCACATTTGCCGGTGGCAGGATCAAATAAAAATAACCCAATCCCAATGCCCTGTGGTGGCCGATTTTCCCAGAGAATTTCGGCCACCCTTCTTTTGAGGAGGGAGGTAAAGTTATATGGTTACGTTGGTTATGGGGTCTTCGGCAACATCGGCACCTTGTTGCTCCATGGCCAAAATAGTGGCCAAGGTTGCATTTTTTAATATGCGCACCGTTTCGTCGCGTACCAATTGTATGGTTTTGCGTATACCGCAAGTTTGCTCGTCGGTACACTCCTCGCAACGCTCGTAGTATTTATGGGTTACGCAAGGCAACAGTGCCAGCGCGCCGTCGAACAACCGCAGCACTTCGGCCATGCTCACGTCTTCCGGCTTTTTAATGAGGTAGTAGCCGCCGCCTTTGCCCTTTTTGCTGTTGAGGATGCCTGCCCGTTTCAAATCCAACAGAATGGCCTCCAAGAATTTCTTGGGAATATTGCCCTCCTGCGAAATGTCGCTGATAAGGATAGGGCCCTTGTCCCGTTCGCGGGCAAGTTTTACCAATGCATGGATGGCGTATTTGGCCTTTTTGCTAATCACGGTTGCAAAGTTAGTAAAAAAGTCCATGGTCCACGGTCGATGGTCCATGGTAAAAATTTGAAACAGTCCATGGTCTACGGTCTACGGTCGGTGGCCCATGGTAAAAATTGAAAACAGTCCATGGGCCACGGTCGGTGGTCCATGGTAAAAATTTGAAAACAGTCCATGGTCCACGGTCGGTGGTACATGGCAAAAAGGTTATTTGGG
>CAYYZT010000184.1:0-239 GCA_964476015.1 uncultured Chitinophaga sp. | reverse complement strand
ACAAAGCCCCAAGCGGCGGAATATGCGTTCAGCCTGCCGTTGGCTACTTCTTTCTCCAAGGCAGCCAATTTTTCTTGGTAATGATAATGGCGATGGAAATGCTCTTTGAGCAGTTGGTCCAAGTGCGACTGAAACCAATACAGCTCTTGCTGATGGCGCTTTTGCGGCCAAAAGCCGTTGTGCTGCATTTGTTTGGCGTAGTCCGCCACTAATTGCCATACCTCTTCCACCCCCTCCCC
>CAYYZT010000183.1:1490-6956 GCA_964476015.1 uncultured Chitinophaga sp. | reverse complement strand
GTAGCGGCACCACGGTGGGCAATAGCTACAACTATATTGGCAACAACTTGATTGCGGGCAGCATAGCCAGCAGCGGTGGCGATGCCGCGGCATGCTTGCTATACTCGCATGGCAACCCAAGTGCCCCGAATGCCAACAACACCATAGAGAATAACAACTTCAAGGATTTCTCGGTATGGAACTCCAACATGAACAACCAATCGTATGGCAGGTGCTACGGCATACACGTAACCAATACGGGTAACGGCAGCAACTGGCAGATAAATGGAAACAGTTTCTATACCACCTTCCCGGAAAACAACGGTACTTGGACGGCCCTGTCGTTCCAACCTGGGCCTTCATCAAACAACAACGTTATAGCTGGCAACTTTGTAGGAGGCAGTGCCCCACAATGTGGCAGTTGTACCAATTGCTCGTTCCCCTATTTGGGACAGACTTTCTCGTCAAGCAGCTTTGAAACACGCTACCACGGTATTTGGGTAAACGCCGGTACGGTTGATATTAGCCAAAACGTGATGAAGAAGATTTGGATAAGGAACACCAGCTATTCCGGTTTTGTCGGAATCTTTTTGGCTGGAAGCACCAATGCCAATGTGTATGGCAATAGCATGGGCGGCCAAGGCACGCAATCTTTCTCGCAAAGCACCAGCAGCGATTATATACAGGTAGATGGAGGTGCCTTGCCCGGCGGCATCGGCCCTGGCTATATCAATGCTATCTGGGCGATGGAAAACGTTACGCTTACGGCGGATAGCAACACTTTCTATACCTTGTTCCAAACTGGAAACAATATCCTCTTAGGAGGGCAGGTACAGTGTATAGTGCACCAAGCTAGCGGTGTGGCCATTATTAAAAACAACAGGATAATGAACCCGAATGCAGCCGGCCGAAACTTCAGCTCGTACGCCATAAGGCTTGAGCCTACCAGCAATACCACGGGCAACATTATTGAGAACAACCTTATTGCCGGGTTGTCGGTAATAGGTGCCGTAAGTGTAAGCGGCGTGAAATGTAATGCCATATATGTGAGTCTTACATCGGGCAGAACAGTGAGCGGGGTGATAAGGAACAACCGCATATTTGGGTTGAACAGCACACAAACAGATGGTTTCCAAGAAGGCATTTTGCTTACCAATAACGGCTCCAACGGCAGCGGCAACTGGGATATTACCAACAACATGATCTATTTGGATAACCGTGGTAACACTACTCGCTTGCGCATAAACGGTATAAGCGTGCAGTTGGGTTCTGCTTCAAACACCAATATTGCCTACAACAGTGTATGGGTAGGCGGTAGCGGCGTTAATACCAGCGGCTCTGGCAACGGTTTTGCCCTATGGCGTTTCCCTAACGGCACTGGCAATGGCGTGGGCGACAACTGTACCATTACCAACAACCTGCTCATCAATACCCGCACGAGCAGCAACAGCAGTACCTTCTTTGCCCCTATTGCCAACCAGTTCAACGGCAGTCCTTCGCAGGCAGGATACACCAGCGACAAGAACTTCCTGTTCAACTCAGGCACCGGGCAAAACAACTTGGGCGTATGGGGAACGAACGTGTACAGTACCTTGCCGTTCTATCAAGCAGCGGTGGGCAACAATACCGATGCCAATAGCTATACGGCTACCTATACCATTGGCGCATCCAATTATGCCAGTGGGTTGTTGAACCCCGTTAACCTGTTCGCCAACCATACCCTTGGCGATTTGCATATTTCCATTACCGACGGGGAGAGCTTCCAGTTTGTTGACGGAAAAGGCATACCGATTGCGTTTACCACCGATTATGACAACGACAACCGCCATGCCACCACTCCAGACCTAGGCGCGGATGAGTTTGCGGCCTGCGCTACCCCAACCGTGGGCACACAGCCTACCAACCAAACCGTGTGCGAGGGTGCCAACACCAGCTTTACCGTGGGTGCCACGGGCGTGGGCACGCTTACATACGATTGGGAAGTATCCACCAACGGCGGCGGCTCATGGAGCAGTGCCACGGGCGGCGTGTACAGCAACGGCAACACCGCCACGCTGGATATTACCGGGGCCACCGCAGCTATGAACGGCTACCAGTACCGCGTACAGGTTACGGGCGCGTGTGGCACCACCGCTTCCGATGTGGTTACGCTTAGCGTAAACACCATACCTGCCATTACGGCCTACACCCCTAGCGGTTGGGTAAATACCATTTGCGCGGGCAGCAACACCTCGTTCGAGGTTACGGTTACGGGCAGCGGTACGCTTACCTACCAATGGCAAACCTTGCCAAGCGGCGGTAGCGTATGGGCCGATGTAAGCAACGGTGCCCCGTACTCGGGTGCCACTGGTAGTGCCTTGTCCATCAACAACACGCCGGGCGCACTGCACGGCAACCAATACCGTGTAATTGTTACAGGCTCTTGCGGGGCCGATACATCGAACGCGGGCCAGTTGAACGTAACCACCGTTACCATTACCCAGCAGCCCGATGCCAACGTGGGTGGCTGCGAGGGCGGACAGGTGAGCCTTACGGCTGCGGCCAACGTGGGCACGTACCAATGGCAGGTATCAACCAACGGTGGCGGTAGCTGGAGCAACGTATCCAACGGTAGCCCGTATTCAGGGGCTACTAATGGCACTTTGTCCATCGATCCGTTCGATGCTACCATGGATGGCTACCAATACCGTTTGGTGGCCACGTATGCGGCTTGCGGCAGCAGTGCCACCTCCGACATATCCACCTTAACAGTGGAGGCCACGCCGGGTGCCATTAGCATTAGCGGCGGCGGCACGCAGTGCGGCAGTGCTACCTTGGTAGCCACCGGCGGCAGTGGCGGCACCATTTACTGGCAGGGCACCACTAGCGGCGGCACCAGCACGGCCACACCAAGCACTTCGCAAACGGTAACTTCGGCAGGCACCTATTACTTCCGTGCGCAAAGCAGCGGCGGATGCTGGGGCCCTGAAGAAAGCGTATCAGTAACCATCACCCCTGGCCCCAACACTACTACCAACTGGATTGGCGTGGTAGACGGCGACTGGTTTAAGTGGCAAAACTGGAGCAACTGCGTACCGGGCCCGATTACGGACGTAACCATACCCGCAGGCGCGCCAAACTACCCGAACGTGTACGGTGCCAACCCTGCGGCCAACTCCATAACCATTGAAATGGGCGGCACCATGACGCTGAACAGTGGCCGCACGTTGTTCAACAATACCTTTATAAACAACGCGGGCACGCTGAGCATGACCGATGCCAGTATCATAGACCTTGGAACGGATTGGACCAATGCCGGCATCTTTAGCAGCGGCAACGGTACCGTGAAGTTTACGGGCACCGCCAACAGCAGTGTTGATGCAGGTGGCACTGGCACCACTGCCGCCTTTAACAAGATAGTGGTTGACAAAACGAGCAACGCCAAAGTAACCGTTTCCACCGATTTGAAATCGAATGACCTATTGGAAGTGGAAAGGGGCGAGTTTGAAGTGCCCACGGGCGTAACGGCCCTGCCAAAGCAGGTGGACAACAAAACCGGCGGCACCATAAGGCTAAGGCCAAATGCCCAGTTGAAGGTGGACCAATAATTGCTTTGTAATGGTTTGACAATAAAACGGCCCCGCAAATACGGGGCCGTTTTATTGTCAAACTATTTTGCACAAACACTTGATTGCACTGTTTAATACCATTTCACAAGTCCCTGTTTGATATGTACCTCACCAAAGCCCCCGGACTGTTTAGGTCAAGCTTTTGGCAAATATTTTTGCGATGGGTATCCACCGTGTGTACGCTCAATATAGATGGTGTCGGCTATTTTTTGGTGGTGGGCCTTTCTTTATCAAGCACAGTATCTCTCTTTCCTTTCTTGTTCCCGATTGAAACTATAAAAATCTAAATTAAACCAAACCAAAAATTACCCAACATTCGGTATGGATAAATATTTTGATGATGATAATTTTACGCTTTCCAACATTTTATATAAATTCCAATTTCAAGCATCTATATTATGGACGAAAAGCTAATTTCAAAATCAAATCCAATTGTAAGAACTATCTTATTGCCCCTACTGGTAGCGGTATTTGCAGCATGCTACTTCCCGCTGAAGGCGCAGGTACTGCCCCAAGCCTTCAACTACCAAGCGGTAGTTCGCGATGCTACGGGCCAAATAATAGCTAACCAAGCCATCAGCATACGCACCAGTATAGTTGCTGACAGTGCTACCGGGGCCACACTATATGCTGAAACGCACCAACCCACTACCAATGCTTTTGGCCTCGCAAACTTGGCGGTGGGCACCGGCAGCACCACATCAGGAAACTTTGCTGCCATAGCGTGGGGCGGCTCAGCCAAATATCTTAAAGTAGAGGTGGACGTAGCGGGCGGTAGCAGTTATGTAGACATGGGCACAACACAGTTGCTGAGTGTGCCTTATGCCTTATATGCCGGCAATAGCGGAGACGGCCTTCCTACAGGCACCAGTGGGCAAACCCTGCGCCATAACGGCACCGACTGGGTGGCTGCCACCAACCTAAGCAACAATGGCACTAAAGTTACCATTGCCGATGGCACCCAAGGCAATGGCAAAATACTTACCAGCGACGCGGCAGGCACTGCTAGTTGGGCCACGCCTGCACTGGGCCAAGGCGCGTTTAGCGTACATCCAACCTCAAATGTTGCGCTTGGAAATAGTGCCCAGACCATCCCTTTTGGGTCAACAATATTTAATCCTGACAATGCTTTTAACACTAGCGACTCAGTATTTACAGCACCAGCAAATGGCATTTATCATTTTGAGCTAGTGTTTTCAATTAACTCATCAGCTACAGTTACTAATGAAACGGGGTTAGTTCGTTTCTATAAAAACGGAACATCCATTGTTGGCCAACAAACGCTTAAGTATAGTGCCACTCCCTCCTTTGGTGCTTCAGAATTTATTGGTGCAACAGTTCAGCTCAATGCTGGTGAAACCATAAAAGTGGTTACCTCATTCTTTCCTTCAACAGCTACTATGGCTGGTGGGTCGGGTTCAAATAGAACTATATTTTCAGGATATAGGATAAGGTAAACTGCTTTTAAAATACACAAACCCTGTTGCCAAGAGGCTTGCAAATCCAATAGCACACTCTATGAAAATGCACCTACTATTATTGCTTATCACCTTGTTAATGGTTGTATCCTGTAAAAAGAAAGACAACACCGATAGGCAAGATTTGCAAGAGATAATCTTAGCCTGCACCAATATTACGGCCAATAAAACTTTGGAGCCCGCTATTTATATCGTTGATTGCCCCATAATAATTACCAACGATGCCGTACTCACCATTGCCGCTGGCTCGGTTTTCAAATTTGGCAGCAATGGCTATTTGCAAACCACCAACGGCGGTGCCATCAATGCCTTGGGCACTGCCGATAAGAAAATAACCTTTACGGGCCGCCAAGCGTTCGGTAAAAGCTTGGCCGAAGAGTTTGTCGTAACCGAAAAACAGT
>CAYYZT010000183.1:0-1480 GCA_964476015.1 uncultured Chitinophaga sp. | reverse complement strand
GCCAAGCGGTAACCAACTCATGGAAAGGCATCAAAATTTTCAGCAATAGCCCCAATACCGCATTTAGCCACTGCAATTTTGAATATGGCGGCGAGGATGACAAAGACCATGAACACTATGGCCAGTTGGTTATTGGCAAGTATGGCCACTATACCTCTTATATAGTGGAAGCTATTGGCCGCGCCAAGGTATCAAACTGCTCATTCAATGGCGGTGCGGGGCCTGGGCTTTATTTGGCCAAGAATGCCGCTTTAAACGATTTTAACGGAAACACCTTTGCCAACAACAAATATGCCGTGAGCGTGTTTTTTAGCGAAATTGGCCAAGTAGCATTGGGCAACACATACGGCGGCAGTGCCGATAGCTATGTGCAAGTGCTTGCCAACCGCCCCACTGGCAGCTTTACCATCAACGCCCTTGATGTGCCCTATTATTTTGCTGATCCCTGTTCGTTTTGCGGCGATGCTTACTTTATAGAAAGCGGGGTGGACTGCACTGTAAGGGCCGGGGCAACTTTGGCTTTTGGCGCTGATAAGATTTTGGTAATATCGGAGGGCGGTAGCCTCAACGCCATTGGTACCGCTGCTTCAAAAATCACCTTTACCGGTAAGCAAAAAGTAGCCGGCTACTGGGGGCAACTGTTCTTTATAAACACCAACAACCCACTTAACCAACTGGAGCACACCATTGTGGAATATAGCGGTGGCAGAAACTACAGCAGCGGGTTTCCGGCAGGCAGCATTGGCGTAGAAGCCGTAAACAGGCAAACTTCTCTAAGCATTACCCACTCCACCATCCAGCACTCGTCCTCCAACGGCATCAGTATATGGATTTCGGGTCAACAATCAACGCTTAATGGGGTATCGGCTACCAATTGCTCCAGCAGTGCCGCCCTATCTACCGCATTTGAGGCCAGCAATACCTTTGCCAGCATAGCTGGCGACAACTTTAAGTGCAAATAGACATATGGGAAGGCTATGTTTTCTTGTTTTGCTATTAAGTACTGTGTGGGTTGCCAAGGCGGGCAACGGTGTTGCCCCCAGCGGTGAAAAGCATACCGTAACCACCCCATATTTTCGGCCCATTTTCCCCTTGAAGAAAGGGACCGACTTTGGCACCGAGCACCAAACCTATACCGGCTGGATGCCGCGTGTAGGGCTTCTTGTAGCCATGCCCCGTACCGATTTCAAGGCCACCTCTGGCAGTTATGCCGGGGGCTTCACGCTGGGGTTTAGCTACCAGCGTTGGAGCAAAGCACCTATAAGCTTCGGGTTCGATGGCGGCATGTTGTGGTATGGCTACAACGTGAGAAACGTTTCGCCATCCATACAAATAGTTTCGGGCGGCACCGTGGTAGATGAGATGGTGATACCCATGGAAATGCAAGTACAAAACCGTATGTGGCCCATGCTGGGGCATATGGAGGTGTGGGCACCCATACCCGTGGTGCGGCCATTTGTGGGGGCTTACGGCGGCATGA
>CAYYZT010000182.1:1678-6987 GCA_964476015.1 uncultured Chitinophaga sp. | reverse complement strand
CCATCAGCGGCATCGGCAAGTATCTAAAGGAGAAGAACCCGAACATCAAGCTGTGGGGCATCGATACCTACGGTTCTACTCTTAAAGCCTACCACGAAACGGGCAAGATAGACGAAAAGGAAATATACAGCTACGTTACCGAAGGAATCGGCGAGGACATCATCCCGCTCAATATAGATTTCAGCCTTATCGATCGTTTCGAGAAGGTAACGGATAAGGACGGTGCCGTGATGGCCCGCCGCATTACCAAGGAAGAAGGCATTTTCGTGGGCTACTCCGCAGGTAGCGCGGTGGCAGGGCTGTTGCAGTTGAAAGACGAACTGAAACCTACCGACTTGGTGGTAGTGGTGTTTCACGACCACGGCAGCCGCTACGTGGGCAAGCTGTACAACGACGAGTGGATGCGCGACCGCAAGTGGCTGGACGAGGAATCGAAAGACATTACGGCCGCCAGCATCGTGGGCCGCAAGCAGTTGAAGAAATTCGTTACCGTAAGCCAAGACCAAACCATCGGCGAGGCCATCGGCATCATGAAAGAACTGGGCATTTCGCAGGTACCCGTGGTAAACGGTCAAGAAATAGTAGGCTCCGTTACCGAGCACGGCTTGCTCTCGCACCTGTTGGACGGTGCCGAGCGCAACCAGAAGGTAACCGCCGTAATGGGCAAGCCTTTCCCGTTTGTTGATTGGAAATCGACCAGCAAAGACATTTCTACCCACATTAGCCGCGATAACAGTGCCGTGCTGGTAAAAGACATCGGCGGCACCACCCACATCATCACCGAATACGATTTGATTCAGGCGATTGCGGGGTAGTAAGTAGTACAGGAAGACTGTCTTATCGCCCCAAAGGGGCACCATACATTAGCCGCGGGCAACGCCCTCGGCACGATTGGAGCAACACAAAAAAGCCGAGGGTGATTACCCTCGGCTTTTTTTATTCCAGTTCTTCGTTGAAGTAAACTTTGTAATAGCTCATTTTGGCATCTTGGTCGTAACCGCGCTCAATGAAGCGGCGGCCGCTTTCGAGGTTATCGAAGTTGAGCTTGATGTGGATGTTGGTATCCAGCTTGATTAAATCCTTGAATTTCTTTTTGGCACTGTTGAGGGCCGGTTTGCTGATGCCGAAGTCGTTTTCCACCTTGCGGCCGATACGGGTTTCGTAGGTCTCCAAATAGCCACTAAACGCTTTGGTGTATTCCTCGTCCTGTATCACCTCTTGGGCAAACTCGCCCATTTCGAAGTGTTCCGCCTTGCTGAAGTAATCCAGCGTGTGCTTCATAAACAGCACCTCGTCTTTTTTGCCGTGCTGCGGGGTAAGCACATCTTTGGCGAAAGCGTTGCAGAGGTTAAGCGCATCGCGGGTATAAAAGTTCTCGTCGCTGTCTTCCACCACCTGCAAAAAATCGTCCATCCAGTACACGGTGTCCTTGCCGGATGCATCGATAGTGATGACACGGTAGCCGTTTTCTTCCTCGGTGTTGAACACGATGCAGCCCTTATCGAGCTTTTTGATGTTCACGCCCAACAACGCATCCGCTTCCAAGCCGTCGCGCTCGTTACGGAAAGCGAGGAACGTATCCTTGTTCTCCGATTTGAAGATGCCCACCGCATCCAGCGGCTCATCGTCCAGCATACAGTTGCGCAGGTAGGCCACATACACCTCGCCACTCTTGATGTTGGGGTGAACGCTATGGTGGTGCAGGTGCTTGAGTATGTTCACGGATTGCAGATGCGTGCTGCCCTCGTCCATAAACATGCTCTTGGCGAAAGAATACACCTCGTTATATTCCAAACCGCTGGGGTGCGTGAATTTGTAGTACGCATCACCTTTAAAGGGCTTCATGAAATAAGTGAGCAGGGCACCCTCCAGTTCGGGCGTTACGTCGGCCAGCTTGGCCGATACAATCGGGTCTTCTTCCTGCGCCTTGTTGCCCACCCGGTGGATGGCTAGGCGCGAAATAACGGCTTCGGAGAGGTCGAGCATGGTAGTGGATAATTTTATACTAAGGTACTGAGGTATGCTTGAAATCGGGTTATGTCGGAAAAGGTAGGAGATAGCCGTGGTGAATCGAGCAACTCCAATAATTTGGGCGCATGTTTGCCTTTGTGGTAAGATGCTGGCTTGGGTTTTTGGCCTGATTTCTTTTGTATTGCAAAATGCTGCCTAAAGATGGTGTTTAGTTTTGAACTTGGCTCTGGAATATCCTCAGGATGATGATAATCTTTAAGTAGCGAGTTATCTTTTATCTCTTCGTCCGCTTTTCTGCGAATGTAGTTTTGAGTATTAGCGAATGGGGTAAAAATTGCTGATTGAAAGATAAACCATGCTTCAGTTTCCCGAAACATAAGAAAAGTATTTGCGCTTAGTTCCATCAGCCCCATTTCTTGTAATCTAGCTTCACGCATGGCGTCCTTGCTTTCAAGCCCCGCAAACTTTTCGTCCATGTCTACAAAGAGCACCACATTGTTCTTGTCTTCAACTTTAAGGAATTTGTTCTTCGCTTGTTCCCATCCTCCGCTTGGCCATATCTCTATGCTTATTTGCGAACCGGTAGGAAGTAATTTGGAAAAGAACTCATGGAAACCCTTGCGCAACGCCGCGCTATTGCCTATGGCAGCGGCATCCATGTTTGGGTGGTCTTCTCCGCCCTCAACATACACGGTAAGCGTTACCATCTTTTTCCGCCGATTAATCCCCGAAGCCAAAACTGGCCAACTAGCATATCTTCCTGCCCTTCAAAATCTTCTTCGGTATAGTTTTTTACCTTGGTTTGGTTGTCGGCATCTTTTTCAAACACCAGTACATCCTCCAAGTCAAAATTGTTGAGCAACAGCGGCGAGTGGGTGGCGGCAATGATTTGGGTGGATTTGGCAGCCTCTTTCATATAATCGGCAATGAGGCTGATCATATCTGGGTGAAGGTCGTTTTCTGGCTCGTCCAAACTAACCAGCCCTCCTCTATTCGGATTACCAAAAATGGCGGACATTAAGATAAACGACAAAGTGCCATCGGAAATATGCTCTATGGAAATGGTCTTATCAAGGTTATGTTCCCTAAGCACCATAAAAATCCTAGAGCCAATAATATCAAAGTCTATGCTTTTGTATTTGGGGTTCACCTTTTGCAGGGTCTCCACTATTTTATCAAACGCCAGTGCATTCTGGTTTTTCATGCGTTGCAACAACGAAGCAAAATTGGTGCCGTCGCTGGCAAGGCGTTCATCAATGCCGTTATTAACCGGTAAGCGTAGTGGGCTTTTGGGCGAAGTATTGAATTGTTGGTAGGTAGAGATAGATTCAATGGCCTTTTTTATCACATACAAAGGAAAAACGTTCACGGGTTCAACATAATGCCCTAAGGCCAACTCATTCCTATTGTACTCAAATTTTACGGAATAACTTTGAACAGGGAGATTATCAGGAAGCGGCACAGCTTCTACTGCCACTTGCGCAGCACCATATGTTGCAATCAAATAATGAAATACTACAGTAGTATCAAGACCAGATTTCGCATAAACAGTTTCAGATGTTCGATAAGAATTAACACCTGACCGATATATTAATAACTCATAAGTTGGATTACTTGCAAAATCAAAGCTATATTCTCCTACTAAACTAGGAAAACGATCTTTATCAAACTCGAAAGCCAATCGTATAAAGTCCTTCCTTCCACCACACGCATTCGCAACTTCATCAAACCCACCAAAATCTTCCAAGAAGACTTTTTGAAAACCCTTGCCAGCAATTCCTTCATGCAGCAAACGGATGGCTTTAAGCAGGTTGGTTTTACCACTGCCGTTGATGCCCACCAAGATATTCACGCCCTTGTTGAGCGTTATCTCGGTTTTCTCGCCGAAACTGAAGAAGTTTTCAAGGGTGATTTTGGCTAGCATGGTAGCAATATTAAAGAAAAAACCGTCTCCGTCGCAATGGGAGTTAGGTGGTCGGCACAAAGTTCACAGAGAAAGGGCACTAAGGACACAAAGAACTCCGCGCCTTTTCCGTGGTTGAATCCTTACGCAAGCAAATCCGCTTCCATCACTTTCTCCAACGAAGTATTGTAAACCTCGTCGAACTCGGCGAGTTGGCCCCAGCCTTGGCCGTTGATGGTGATTTCGCTGCTGGCCGACACCACGCCCACTAAGCGGAATGGCAGGCTCAATGCGGCAAGGCGTTTCTCGAAAGCTTCTTGCCCTTCAGGATTGATGGTGAGCACCGCGCGGCTCTGTGCCTCGCCGAAGAGGTAAGCATCCTTGCGGAAATCGTCGTCGGTGGTGATGTTGAAGCCCAAACCACTGGCCATAGCACTTTCCAACAAGTTGATGAACAGGCCGCCCTCGGAAATATCGTGTGCCGATTTCACCAAACCCTCGCGGATAACGGTGAGCAGGCCCTGCTGCAAATGCGCTTCGGCCTCCAGGGTAAAGAACGGGCCGCTGCTGGCATTTTGCTTGTGCCAGCGCACCAAGTACTCGCTGCTGTTGATGTCGTTTTGGGCTGCACCTATCAAGTAAATAAGGTGGCCTTCCGCTTTGAAATTCAGGGTGGTGTGATGTTCTATTTTATCCAGTATTCCAAGCATGCCGATGGTAGGCGTTGGGAACACCGGGCCACTGTCGCTGCTCTGGTTGTAGAAGCTCACGTTGCCGCCCGTAACGGGGGTTTCCAGCTTACGGCAGGCATCGCCCATGCCCGTGATGGCATTCACAAACTGCCAGTACACTTCGGGGTTGTAAGGGTTCCCGAAGTTGAGGCAATTGGTAATGGCCACCGGATCGGCACCCGTGCATACAATGTTTCGGGCAGCTTCGCTCACGGCAATGGCACCGCCCTTGTAAGGGTCTACGTGTACGTAGCGGCTGTTGCAGTCCACCGTTACGGCAAGGCTCTTATCGTTGCCTATAAGGCGTATGATGGCCGCATCGCTAGGGTGGTTGGTGTGCAGGTTGTTCACGCCCACCATGCTGTCGTACTGCTTATATACCCAGCGTTTGCTGGCAATGTTGGGCTGCCCTGCAAGAAACAGGCCCACGGCCTTCAAATCTTTCGGCTCCTCAACGCTGTCGATATTGAACTTTTGGTACTCTTGGAAGTAGGCAGGCTCTTTGTACTCACGCTCGTAAACGGGGGCACCGCCACCCAATACCAGCGAGTGCGCATTCACCTCGGCTACCAGTTCGCCGTGCATGTAGTATTGCAGGCTGTTGCCCTCTGTTACTTCACCAATCTGCACGCAAGTTACGTCCCACTTGTCGTACACTTTTTGCACGTCTGCCTCGCGGCCCTTCTTCACCACCAGCATGACCC
>CAYYZT010000182.1:0-1668 GCA_964476015.1 uncultured Chitinophaga sp. | reverse complement strand
CATCCGCTCTTGGCTTTCGGAAAGCAGTATTTCGAACGGCTTCATGTTCTTTTGGCGGGTAGGCACTTTGTCCAGATATATTTTCATGCCGTGCTCGCCTTTTGCGCTCATTTCGCTAGTGCTGCAAGTAATGCCCGCCGCGCCCATATCCTGCATACCAACAATGGCATCCAGTTCTATCAGTTCCAGCGTGGCTTCCAACAACAGTTTTTCTTGGAAAGGGTCGCCCACCTGCACGCTCGGCAGTTTGTCGGCGGAGTCTTCGGTAATTTCTTCGGAGGCGAAGGTAGCACCGTGTATGCCGTCTTTGCCCGTGGCCGAACCCACTATAAACACGGGGTTGCCCACGCCATAGGAAATGGCCGACACGGTTTTCTTGGCATCCACTATGCCCACGCTCATGGCGTTTACCAGCGGGTTGATTTCGTAGCTTTCGTCAAAATACACCTCCCCGGCCACGGTAGGCACGCCGAAAGCGTTGCCGTAGCCGCCGATGCCGTGAACCACGCCCTTTAGCAAGTGGCGGGTTTTGGCACTCTCCAAGCGGCCAAAGCGCAGGGAGTTGAGGGCCGCGATAGGGCGCGCGCCCATGGTGAAAATATCGCGGTGTATGCCGCCCACGCCCGTGGCCGCGCCTTGGTACGGCTCAATGGCAGAGGGGTGGTTGTGGCTCTCAATTTTGAAGGCACAGGCAATGCCGTTGCCAATGTCAACCAATCCGGCGTTTTCCTCGCCGGCTTCCACCAACAGGCGTTTGCCTTTGCGGGGAAGGGTTTTGAGCCATTTAATGGAGTTTTTGTAGGAGCAGTGCTCACTCCACATTACCGAGTAGATGCTCAGTTCCGTGAAATTGGGCGTGCGGCCCAGTATCTCTTTAATCTTCTCGAATTCAGAGGGCAACAGGCCCAGTGTCTTGGCAATTTCAACGGTGGCTAACTGTTCGGCAACTTGGCTCATGGTAAGGCTTTAAAGTTGGCGCAAAGATAGGCTTTTTGGTCGACGGTCGATGGACCAGGGGCGATAGTTTTTATTTTATCTTGCCTTAGAAACCGCCCCAAAAGGAATGGCAATAGCACCTACGGCGTGCCATATAAGTTACCGACCCTTCTTCGCCGCCGGAAATTTCATGCGGTAGGCCACGTCCACCTCGCCCTTGCTTACGTTTTCGAGGCGTTTACGGATGAGTTGTTTCTTTAGCGGTTTCAATTTGTCGGTAAACAAGATGCCCTCCAAGTGGTCGTATTCGTGTTGTATAACGCGGGACGTGAAGCCGTCGTAGGTTTCCGTTATCAGTTCAAAGTCTTCGTTTAGGTATTCTATGGTAATGCTTTCGGGGCGCATCACTTCTTCGTGGATGCCGGGTATGCTCAGGCAGCCTTCTTCGTAAGGACAAAGTTTGCTGCTCTCTTCAATAATAATGGGATTGATAAACGCCTTGATGATGCCCTTTTCCGCCTCTTTCATTTTGCGGCTCTTTTTCTTGGGCTTTTCCCCCTCGTTTTCTTCCTCATCCAGCACCTGCTCGGTATCCACCCAGCTCGCGCCGTCGCCGTCGTGGCGCACGTAGCCGCCGAACTGGATCGGAAACGTCACCTCGGGGCGCGGGAACTCCCACGGGTTGCCGTGCTTCAGCCAGTCGTCCGGCTGCTCCACCTGGTAGCCGTCGTG
>CAYYZT010000181.1:0-6988 GCA_964476015.1 uncultured Chitinophaga sp. | reverse complement strand
CGGGCTTCAAACTGTTTCTTAAACCGCTATATTTGTGCCGCAACCAACCTACCTACCCATGCCGCCCTTGAAAAACATCAAGATTATTATTGCCGATGGCAATTACCTCATCAGGCAAGGTTTGAGACTGATTTTCCAAGGCAACAAGCAATATGATATTTTGGGCGAAACGGGCTCGTTCGAGTCTATTTTCGAGCTGGTACGCCAAACCGACCCGGATGTTATCATCATCGGCCTCAACACGCCCGGTGCCAGTGCCATGGATGTGATAGACCGCTTGCTGCACACCTTCCCCAAAAAGAAGATATTGGTAATAGACACCATCGAAGACAAGCAGGAAACCATACAGATATTGCAAATGGGCGTACACGGCTACATACTGCGCCAGTGCGATGCGGAGGAGATAATGGAGGCGATAAGGGCCATTACCGCAAACAAAAACTTCTTTTGCAGCAATGTGCTCCAGTTTAATAAAGAGTTGGCGGGCGGCGTACAAAGCAAATTGAGCATGCGCGAGGTGGAGATACTGAAACTGATAGCAGAGGGCCTTACCAACAACGAAATTGCGGACAAGATTTACTTAAGCTCCCACACCGTGGCCACGCACCGCAAAAACCTGATGAAGAAATTTCAAGCCAAAAACAATGTTGATTTGGTTATCAGTGCCATCAAGGAGAGTATTATCATTCCTTGAGCTCAACGTCCACGTCGATAGTCCAGAGTCCACGGTAGGATTGCCCTAAAAAGTGGTTGCCGTAGTTAGCTTACCTGTGAGGAAAGCAGGTCAATCTGTGCACTTTTGCGCACAGGTGGTTTGGGTATAAGTACTGTTGAAAAGGTCCAGTTCCTGTTGGCTATCGAAGCAACGCTCGCAACAGATGGTGCCCTGCAAATCCACCACGCTCACGCAGTAATCTTTTTTGCAGGAAGCGAGTAGGTTTGCCAAAACAATGGTACACAGAAATAGGTATGTAGATTTCATAGAAGCAAAGATAATCGTTCAACGCAACAAAAAAATTTAGCTAACCCCGCTCGGGCGGTGGCGCAAATGGCGCACTTGGGCGGTAAATGATGGCTCCTGCCAGGAGATATTTTAACAAATGTACAGTAGTGGCAGGTTTGGCGAGTTCCGTTAAGGATATGCAGTATAAGTCTTTGGAAAAATGGCTGAAACCGATGTTTTTGTCTTGGTTGGCCGGGTCGTTGCTGAGGGCTTTGGCTACCAGCCCAGCCAGTTGCTGGTTCAGGCTGGTTTCCTCGTGGTCCCAAAAGAGCCAATAATGCAGGCTGTCCTTGCCTATGGTGTCGGTGTACACAATATCGTACCACTGGCCCTTGTATTCAAACTCCTTGCTGTGTTTCCAGTTCAGTTTGGTGCGGGCATCCGTTTGGCTGAAACGCATGTCCACTAGCTCGGCACAATCCAGCCCGGCAATCATCCGCCACTTTATTTTCTTTTTTACCACCCTTACTTGGTACTTAATACTGGCATATTGCCCCGCAAAGGGCAATATAAAGGCGGCGAGCAGCAGTATGGCGAAAAATCTTTTCACACCAACGGTAAAGATAGGCATTATGAAGCCTAGCACAAAAATACCTTTGCGGGGCCTTTATGTTGGATATAACTGGCAGATAGGTTTCTTTTTCCTAAATTTCGACAAACAAACGCACCAAGCCATGCAGCAAACCCTGAACGAAACCCGCCAGATATTTGGCGAAATATACCAATGGGCCGATAAACTGGATGAAATGGCCCTGCTTACCGCGCCCGCCGGCAAGTGGAACAGTGCCCAGCAGCTATTGCACCTCACCATTTCGCAAAAGGCTACCAACGTGGCCTATACCACACCTGGGTTTGCGGTAAGCTTGCTATATGGCAAAAGCAAAACCGGCTCTCGTACGTACGATGGTGTAGTGGCCGCATACCAAGCCCTGCTGGCCCAAGGGGCCAAATCAACCAAAGAGTACGAGCCCAACCTCTCCGGCGACTTCAACAAGGCCCAACTGCTGCAATCGTACAGCAAGCATGGCGAGCTGTATCTATCGGCCGTGGCCGCAAAGGCTGACAAGGAGCTGGACACGTTGCAAGTAAAGCACCCTCTATTGGGCAAGCTTACCTTGCGCGAGCTGGCGTATTTTACGCTGTACCATAACAGGCACCATTTTAAGAGTATGAAGGCACTGGTATAATTTGATGATTTCCCTTGATGTTTATATGCCCCACATCATCCTATCCACCCACGTATCGCAAGACTACGACATGGTTTTCCGGCAGTTCGACCGAAAGCTGTTCGAGGCGTTGCAGCCGCCGTTCCCGCCTTGCAAATTGTTGCGGTTCGATGGCAGTGAGGCGGGCAACGAAGTACACGTCAAACTCTTTACCGGCTTGAAATGGGAGGTGTGGAAAAGCACCATAACCGAGCATAGGCTAGGGGAGGGGGAGCATGTGTTTGTGGATAAAGGCACACAACTGCCTTCGTTCCTTACCTATTGGGAACACCGCCACCGGGTACGGCGCGAAAAGCAAGGCAGTACCATTATCGACGACATTATATTCGAGCTGTCCTCACCGTTACTTTATCCTATTTATTACCCAGCCATTTATGCCCAGTTTGCTTTTAGGAAGCCGATATATAAAAAGTACTTTAGCTAAATAAAAGGTGTCTTTACCCAAGGTTTTCTCCATTTATGAGACCCGCATTTTGTAGTATAAGTCTCAGCTCATTAGGTTGATTTTCGTTGACCTGTATTTTTCCAAGATTTCTTTGAGTAAAATGAAAGAAGAAATCGGAGGCTGTTTCTTGATGATTTAATTTGCGATTTTTTGTATTGACAATAAAAGCTTGGAAGGGACGATAAAGCCCAAATGGTAAGCCCCACCATCCTAGTAGCGCGGTATAAATATTGGCTTTTTGATGTGCTAAGTCTAAACATTTTGGACAGCCAATAACTAATGTTTGTGAATAAAAGCCCATTACTAAAAAGCTATAAGCAGTAGCCTTTACAGAAGCATTTAGTTTTTCGTTTGTAGTATTGCAATACGGGCATGCTTGATTTCGCAAGAATTCTACATAATGTGCTATTAATTCAGGTGTAGGCGGGGTTATTTGATTATACATAGCCTTATACACCTCAAATGGAATATTCCTTTTTCCCATTTCTTCAAATATAGTTTCCACCGCCTCCTCCCTCAAAAAAGCTGCTTCTTGACTAGCTAATTTAATCAAGGCATCGTCAGACATTTTGCCGTACGTTGTTTTAAGTTCTGTAATAGTGGCTTCCATATTGATGTGAGGATATTAGTCTTGTGTCTAGCGTCTTGTGTCTTGTGTCTCCAACCCATCCATTAACTGCTGGCTAACGCCCGTGGTGCTGAAACCGCCGTCGTGGTAAAGGTTTTGCATGGTAATCATACGGGTAAGGTCGCTGAACATGGCCACCACAAAGTTGGCGCAATCATCGGCACTGGCGTTGCCTAGCGGCGATATCTTATCGGCATAGGTAAAGAATCCGTCGAAACCCTTTACGCCCGAGCCTGCCGTAGTGTAGGTGGGCGACTGTGATATAGTGTTGATGCGCACTTTCTTCTCGAAGCCATAGTAATAGCCATAGCTGCGGGCAATGCTCTCTAGCAGGGCCTTGGCATCGGCCATATCGTTGTAGCCGGGGAAGGCCCGCTGGGCCGCAATATAGGTGAGTGCCACCACGGAAGCCCACTCGTTCAAAGCATCGTGTTTGCGGCACGTTTGGATGACTTTATGGAACGAGCCCGCCGAAATATCCAGCGTTTTCTGGTAAAACTCGTAGTTGATATCGGGATAATCCTTGCCCTTGCGAACGTTGAGCGACATACCGATGGAATGCAATACGAAATCGAGCTTGCCGCCCAGTATTTCCACGCTTTTGGTTATCAGGTTGTCCAAGTCTTCCAGGCTGGTGGCGTCGGCCATGATTACCTCGCTGCCGGTAATGGCAGCCAGCTCGTTTATCTTGCCGAAACGCAGTGCCACCGGGGCATTGGTGAGCACAAAGGTAGCTCCTTCTTCATGGGCCTTAAGGGCCGTTTTCCAAGCGATAGAGTTCTCGTCCAAAGCACCGAAAATGATGCCCCGCTTGCCTTTCAGTAGATTGTACATTGGTTATTGGTTGATTGGTTTATCGGTTAATCGGTATTTATAAACCAATGCAAAGAAGCCAAAGTTTTCCCATAATTCCACCAATAAACCGATAAACTGATGAACCGATTAACTTACATCATCCCCTAAGCCACAGGAAATCGGGCACCAGCTTTATAGCCTGCGCCACCATCCACCAACGCTTTGTAATGTAGGCCACACGGCGTTTTGCCATAATGGCGGCATACATTTGCCGGGCAGCTTTTGCCGATGAGGCCACCCAAAACATGCCCTTGTTTTCTTGGGTCATCGGGGTGGCTACGAAACCGGGCCTAATGTCCGTTACCGTTATGTTTTGGCGTTTTTGGTTGCTTCGTTGTTGCAGCCCTTCCATATAGCTGCTGATGTAGGCTTTGGTGGCCGAATACACCGTGGCAATGCGGGTTCCACGAAGGGAGGCCACCGACGATATGCCCACAATTTGCCCACCTCCTTGATTTTCAAAGTATTGCACGGCCCAATTGGCCAAGGCGGTAAACCCTGCCACGTTCACGTCAATCATCTGCAACTCCGCTTCCCAGCTAGGTTTGCTGTCGCCGAGGGCGGCATTGAGCACTAGGATGTCCATGCCGCCCATTTCTTCCACCAGTTCGGCAAGCGTTTGGCGAGCAGCGTGGGCATCGGCTACGTCCATTTTACGGATGTGGCTTGGGATAACCAATTCATTTTGAAGGTTTTGTAAAAAGTCGAGCCGCCTAGCGGTAAGGCCAACGGTATGGCCGTTTTGGGAGAATACCTTGGCCAAATCCCAGCCGATGCCGGAGGAGGCACCGATTATTACTACTTTTTTCATGGGAGAAAATTACCAAAAAAGAGAAACATCAAACCCGGTGCATTTTGCGGCATTGCGGCATTTTGAGACATTTTTTGCGGCATTTTTGAGCTAAAATGCCGCAAAAATACCGCAAACATACCTCACAGTGAGCTATTTACCCTAAAAATAGCCTTCTCCAAAAATTAGTTTGAAAAAAATACTTGACAAAAGTGAAAACCGAAATTACCTTAGTCTTAAGGTTAAGTGTATAAATAATTTTGATGTTTGGTTGTGACGTTTGATAGTTTATCGTAACTTCAATGTCCTTCCTGACCAGAGGGGTATGATTTTGACCGAATCATATTTTAGAATTACCGACTAATTAACTGATAAACCAAACTTCAATGAAACTCAACCGTCTGCTATTAGCGGCGTGTCTATTGGCATGCTGTCTATTCTCGTGGCGTGAGGCCAAGGCAACCCACGCTGCGGGCGCCGACCTTACCTACACCTGTCTGGGAAACAACCAGTACAGGCTCCAACTCCAGTTTTATTACGATTGTGCCAGCACGTTCGGTGCGCCCACGGCAGCTTCGGTAACGGTGCGCAACAACTGCTCGGGCACCAGCACCACCATTAGCTTGCCGCGTTTGGGCAACCCGGTGGAGGTTACGCAGCTTTGCCAGTCGCAGATAGGCAACAGCCGCTGTAACGGCGGCACCCTGCCCGGTATATTGCAGTACACTTATGCCTTGAACTATACGTTTGGAGCCAATTGTACCGATTATACCCTTGGCTATGACCTGAACGCCAGGAACAACGCCGTTACCAACCTTTCCAACCCAGGCACGTACGATTTGTACATCGAGGCCCGGGTGAACACTTCGGCCAGCTTGTGCAACAACTCGCCCACGTTTACCTCGCTGCCAGTACCTTATGTATGTATCGGCAACCAGTTTTTCTACAACCACGGCGCCATTGACGTAGACGGCGACTCTTTGGTTTATACCCTGATACAGCCGTTGCACAATCCGGGTTCCGCAGTGCCTTGGGGCAGCGGTTACAACCTAACCAATCCAATGGCCACTTCCAGCGGCTTTACTTTTAGCAACACTACTGGCCAAATATCGGCCACGCCCAGCTCTGCCCAAAACGCGGCCATTGCCGTGCGGGTGGATGAGTATCGCAACGGCGTGCTTATCGGCTCCACCATCCGCGATATGCAGATTATAGCCGTTGCTTGCCCCAACAATACCTTGCCTACCGCCTCTGGCGTAAACGGCAGCACCAACTACAGCATCAATATTTGCGCGGGCACCAATACGTGCTTCAACATTACTACTGCCGATGGCAATGCTAACGACAGTACCTCTATCTCTTGGAACTCGGGTATTCCCGGTGCTACCTTTTCTGCGAATGCTGCCAAAAACCAAACAGGTACTTTCTGTTGGACCCCTAATGCCTCGCATGTGCGTTCGGCCCCTTACATCTTTACCGTTACGGTGTTGGACAATGCTTGCCCAAGCAAGGGTAGCCAAATATACTCTTATGAGGTATATGTGGGCGGTTTGGACGTAAACCTAGGTGCCGACCAAAACCTTTGCGCATCCTCTTACCTTATCGAGCCTACCATAGCCAACGGCGTAGCACCGTTTAGCTATAGCTGGAGCAATGGTAGCCACGACCCTACCTTATCGGTTAACCAATCGGGCACCTACTCCGTAACCATTACCGATGCCACTGGCTGTAGCGGAAGCGATAACATCAACGTTACCCTAAGTGCTTATGGCTCGCTCAATATCATTCCGTTCAACGATACCACGGTTTGTACCGGGGCCTCTGTTACCCTTGATGCCGGTGCCAACTTCGCTACCTACAACTGGACCTTTGGCAGTACAAGCGGAACCTCGCAAACGTTTACCGCTACGGGCGCAGGCTGGGTGTATCTGTTTGTAACCGATGCCAACGGCTGTGGCTATGGCGATACCGTACAAATAATCAACAACAACCCACTGGTAGTAGATATTAGCCAAGACATTAGCGTGTGCTTGGGTGCCTC
>CAYYZT010000180.1:0-7006 GCA_964476015.1 uncultured Chitinophaga sp. | reverse complement strand
CTCTCTCTCCGCTTTTCTACAGATGTTGAACTCCTACGGAGTTGTCTACCAGTCCCATAGGGACCCAATATCTGTAGCATCTTTAAACGAATGTATTGGCAGCTCCGTAGGAGCCTAACATTCAAAACCGCAATGCTCATTTTAAAGTCTAAATGGTATAATCTCCGCACCGCCACATCGGTCGAGCGGCTTGCGGCCGTCTGACCAATAAAAATAGCGGTCAGACAGCTTTTTCGCTGTCCGACCGCTATACCGGGCACAGAATCCATAAATAGAGTTCTTTTAGAAGAACACGAATTGTTCTCTGAAATTCAGCATCGCCATATCGGTCGGACGGCTTGCGGCCGTCTGACCGCAAGCACCACGCGGTCAGACAGCTTTTTCGCTGTCCGACCGCTATACCGGGCAGAGAATCCACAAATAGAGTTCTTTTAGAAGAACACGAATTGTTTTCTGAAATTCAGCATCGCCATATCGGTCGGGCAGCTTGGGGGCCGCCCGACCGATACAACTTTGCAGCGGGATAAATCTTTAAGGTTCCGCTACTCCCCAATCTCCATTATCGTCACTTCCCGATACCCGCCGCCTATGGGCCACATGATGCGTTCGCCTTTGTGCTCGCCTATAAGGGCGATGCCGATGGGCGTGAGCACGGAGACTTTTTTCTGCTTGATGTCCGACTGTTCGGGCAGTACCAACTGCATTTCCATAATGCGGTGGGTGTGCGAGTCTAGCAGCACCAGCGGCTTGTTAAGTCCTACGGAGAGCATTCCATCCACAGGCCCGTCAATAGGTTCCATTTCTTCCAGTTTGGCGGCCAGTTGTTGCGCGCTCTCGTTATCGGGGTGTTGTTTTACCAACTGCTGCAATGCGTGCAAATCGGTAGCAGGAACAAAAGCTTTTATCGATTTTAAATTCGGTTGTTTCATGGCAATGCATTTTAATTGTTGAGGTAATGGCTAAGCGACAAAGGGGTGATGGCCGCCGGCTTGAAATATATTTCCTGAAAGCTCAGGGTATTGATGGGGTCTATTTTGCGGTAGAAATACTCCGGCGAAACCTGTGCTATGGTCTCGAAACCGCAAGCCTCCATTATTTCCGCCGTGGCCTTGAGGGTATTGGTATGGAAGTTCGCAACGCGAACTGACTTGTTATCCACATCGATACCCTTGTACCGCTTGGCATCTTGCGTGGCGATGCCCACGGGGCAGTTGCCGCTGTCGCACACCAAGGCTTGTATGCAGCCCAAGGCCAGCATCATGCCACGCGAACTGTAGCACACCTTCGCGCCCAACGATATGGCCTTCAATATCTCGAAGCCCGTAACAATCTTACCAGATGCAATGAGCACCACATCGTTTTGCAGGCCATAGAGTTTCAACTGGCTGCTGGCAAAGGCCAGCGCATCGTACAGGGGCATACCCACGTGGTCGGCAAACTCCAGCGGTGCCGCGCCGGTGCCGCCCTCGCCACCGTCGATAGTAATAAAATCGGGCACTATGCCAGTAGTTAACATCGCCTCGCACAGTTGCGTAAACTCCTTTTTGCTACCGATGCACAGCTTAAAGCCCACGGGCTTGCCATAGGATAGCTGCCTTAGCCTGTCCAAAAAGAACATCATCTCGTCGGGCCTGCGGAACATGGCGTGGCTGGGCGGCGACTCAATGGTAGTGTGGGGCATCACACCCCGTATCTGCGCTATTTCCACCGTGTTTTTAGCGGCGGGCAGTATGCCGCCGTGGCCGGGCTTGGCCCCCTGCGACAGCTTCACCTCAATCATTTTCACGCGTGGGCGGGTGGCCTGCGTTTGGAATTTCACCTCGCAGAAGGTGCCGTTCTCGTTTCGGCAACCGAAGTAGCCCGTTCCTATCTGCCATACCAAATCGCCGCCCTCCAAGTGGTAATCGCTAATGCCGCCCTCGCCCGTGTTGTGGGCAAAGCCGCCCAGCTCGGCACCCTTGTTGAGGGCGTGTATGGCCGTTTTGCTAAGGGCACCATAGCTCATGGCACCGATGTTGAAGATGCTGGCGGCATACGGCTGGCGGCACTGGCGGTTGCCAATTTTCACACGCAGGTCTTCCGGCTTTACCCTTACCGGGTTTATGGAGTGCGCAATCCATTCGTAGCCCGGTTGGCTAGGGTCGGCCAACATACCGAACGCCACGGTTTGCTTCACGTTTTTGGCCCGCTGGTACACCAACGAGCGCAGCCTGCGGCTAAAGGGCTTGCCATCGGTATCCGACTCTACGAAATACTGACGCATCTCTGGCCTGATGGCCTCCAGCAAATAGCGCACATAGCCCACAATGGGGTAGTTGCGGAGCAGCGAGTGTTTTTTTTGCTTGATATTGTAAATGGCTACGCCCAGCAGCATTACCGAAAAGGCTAGGCCAAGCATGGCGAACAGGGAATATGGATGTAGGAACAGGTGCTGCAAAAAGGCTCCGAAAACAATCACCAGCAACGTGATGATGCTATTCCTTACTGGCACCCTTGACAATGGGGATGACATGTAACGATCATTTAATGAAAAAAGGGGAACAAAGACGGCAAGCGCTGTTTAAGCGCAATCCACCCCGGAACCTACAGCGGTCCGGGGGTTATTTAATAAAGTCCTTGTTGCCAGAGCCGGCGAACATACTGGTGAGGGAAGCAAACAGCAAGGCCACATCGTTAAACTTCAACGACGGGCACAAGAGCTTGATATTGTTTGTACCAGGATACATACTTCCGGGTAAACATAGCCACTTTATTGTTACAAGCCAAATTTTAATGCCTTTCTGGTTGAATGACCCGGCAACCTTAACCTATTTTAACGATTGTTTTTGGGTTCATCCCCAAGCCAACTCCACCCTATCGGCATACCGCTTTATGGTGTCTTTATCGAGTACTTCCTCATCGTTGATGCGGAGGATAACGGGCAGCTCCGTGTGCTTCAAAATGATGCTTTCCGTGGCCGGATTTGGCGGCCCGTTGAACACGATTCCGGCAATATGGATGTGCCGGTTGCGCAGCACTTCCACCGACAAAAGGGTATGGTTGATGCTGCCCAAGTAGATGCCGGACACCAACACCACGGGCAGCTCCAAGTGTGCGATGAGGTCAATAACGAGGTCTTTTTCGTTGAGCGGCACCATCAATCCGCCTGCTCCTTCCACCACCAAATTACGTTCTGTTCTGGGTAAACTAAAATCGCCCAAGGCCATCCTTACACCATCTACTTCGGCAGCGTAATGTGGCGATGCCGAAGTGGCGAACCGGTACCGCTCGGCATGTATGCGACTGTACGGGTTAGATAAACTATTTAGCACAAAATCACTGTCCGTTTCGTCCAAGCTTCCGGCTTGGACGGGCTTCCAATAGTCTCCATTCAACGCCTCGGTAAGGATGGCCGACACCACCGTTTTGCCGATGCCCGTGCCGATGCCGGCCACAAAAAATCCTTTCTTCATAGTACTGCTTTTATAGTGTTGCACAATCCTAAAACTTCTGCTTCGGTATTGAACTGGTGAAGGCAAATCCGTATCCGCTCCTTGCCCCTCGGCACGGTGGGGTACAGGATGGCCTTGGCATAAAAACCCGCCTCGGCCAACGCCGCCGACACCGCTTTTGCCTGCCCGTTTCCGGGTATTACGAGGCTTTGGATGGGGCCTTCGCTGGCCGACATGACACCACCTGCCACATGCTCCAAGTTTTCTTGAAGCAATTTTACCAAAAACCTCATTTCTAATTTTTTATGATAGCCTTTTGACAAAATGTCATACGCATTTTTAACCCACAAAAGGCTATGCAAAGGCAGCGCGGTGGTATAAATAAAGGAGCGGGCGTAGTTTACCAAAAACTCCCGCAGCACCGCCGAGCCTAGCACGATGGCCCCGTGCCCGCCAAGGGCTTTTCCGAAGGTATGCACCCGGGCATATACCCTGTTTTGCAGCCCCAGTTCCACTACCCTACCCTCCCCTTTCGGGCCGAAGATGCCGGTGGCGTGTGCCTCGTCTACCACCACTTGGGCACCGTATTTTTCGGCCAGCTCCACCAATGCCAACAGGGGCGCAAAATCGCCGTCCATGGAGTAGATGCTCTCCACGGCAATGAACTTGTTGGCGGCTGGCTGTTGTAGCTTCTCCTCTAGGTCTGCAAGGTCGTTGTGCAAAAAAAATGAGCGGGCAGCACGGGTCAGTTTCAACCCGTCGCGGATGCTGGCATGCACCAGTTCGTCGGCGTAAACTATATCGCCCGGTTGGGGCACCGCACTAAAGAAACCGAGGTTGGCATCGTAGCCCGAATTGAATATCAAACCTGCCTCCGCATGATGATACGATACTATATATTTTTCCAGCCACTCGTACAATTCATGGTTGCCGCTGATGAGGCGAGACCCCGTTGCACCGCTAGATAATTGCATGTTATTTTTATAATCTTCGTCGGTTTTTTGGCGAAGCGTTGGGTTGCGGGCGAAGCCTAAATAATCGTTGCTGGCGAAGTCGATTAAATGGGTATTTTGCTCCAACCGGCGGAGGGTGAGATCTGCTTCGCGGCCTTTCAAAATATGCCGCAATCGTTCGTCAACGGATGGGTGGTGTAGTGCCATAGTAAGTGGCAAGTTACTATTTTGTTACTGGTTATGGGTTATTAGTTATTGGTGGATTGGTGGAAAAGCGGGTGGTTAGTTGTCGAGGCATGGCCTCTTAATTTCAGTGCTTCGGAAGTAGAACTTCCGAAGAGGGGGGAGGGGGGCTTGTGTGCTTTGCTTGTTAAAATTGTCTACCTACCTTTACAGTGTAATATTTTATAATAAACAAAACAAACAAAATGATTTCTATTAGCTGGGGAATTGACAGAAGGAACCCGGAGACAATCAAATCTTCTTTTACCCGCATCGCAAAAGAGCTCTTTAAGGCAGCCATAAAGGTAAACAACAACCATTTTAGGATTACGGAAATTGAGTTCTATTACTGGTGCCCTTGCCATCAGGACAACACCACACACTACCACGAGCAGTTGGGTGGCCATTGGCGCATGCACACCCAAGGGTTGGATATTACCTTGGAATCAGGCGGAGATAAAGACACAGGCCACAATGGTGGCATATTGATTAGGGGGATATACGATGACAACCACCCTACCCTTCGAGGCAAAGATAAGCCCTTGCAGTATGTAAACGGCCCTCGCAAAGTGCTGTTTAGATTATTTGAAAAGATGAAAGAGGTAAGCGATGCCAATATTTTACAATTAATACCAGGCCATTTCCCTGAACCTGACAAAATCCATATAGCTAAACGTCATGGACTAAAACCTTATGATGGCGGCAAGGATAAAAAGTATGAAATAGACGATACCCAAATCAATTACCTCTACCGATACTTTACAGACAAGGAACATCTATACAATGAAGCCTATTGGATTAATGCAGAAGCTGAAGAGTTATGATAGCCGATTGGGAATCCAACAAAGTTTATTTCTCGGAGATATTCCTCAAAGACTTTCCTGAAGAATATGGGTTGATTGTACAAGCTCTTTCTGCAAACGGTATCTCCATCCATATCTTATCCCAAACTAATGACATTTGGTGCAGGGACTATATGCCAGTACAGATTGACGATAACAAGTTCGTAAGGTTCAACTACGCCCCAAGCTATTTGAAGGCCAAGCGTTACAGGCACTTACGCACCGACAACGATTTAGTTTGTAAGCAACATGGTATTAATGCCATATCCTCGGCCATCGTTTTAGACGGCGGCAATGTGGTCAAGTCTAAAACCAAAGCTATTGTTACCGATAAGGTTTTTGACGAAAACCCAGATATGCTGCCAGAAGCTCTTTTACAGGAGTTGGAAGCTCTGTTTGGTTGCGAAGTAATCATTATACCCCATCATGCTGACGACTATACTGGCCATGCGGACGGAATGGTTCGGTTTATTGACGAAACCACCGTGCTGGTCAACGATTTGTCAAAAGAACTCCCCTCTTTTCGCTACCAAATAACGCAGGTTTTGGCAAGGAACGGGTTAGCATATAAAGAAATGCCATTCTTCTTGGGTAAAAATGCCATCGGCTGTTATATCAATTACCTGCAAACCCAATCGTGCATCTTGGTTCCTGCTTTCGGGAGAGCAGAGGATGTTGCGGCCATTAGCTTATTAAGAAATACTTTTTCGCAAACGGCTATCATTCCTATCGAAAGCACCCATATTGCTTCGCTCGACGGGGTTTTAAATTGTGTAAGCTGGAATATAAGAGTGTAGTATCGAGGCACAGTCCCGTATCTCTAATGCTTCGGAAGTAGAATTTCCGAAAGAGTGTAGACGGCTGCAACCACCACCACGGGCATGTGCATGCAGGGCAGCCGTTGGCTGCGGTAGTGTCTTGATGCGTTGCGGGCGAGCTGGAAGCTCGCAATTAGTGCATCCGCGCTGGAAGCGCGGACGAGTGGCTCCATTGGAGTTATAATATTCAATCGTAAACAGCACTTCTATCGCAGCAACCCCGCTACGGAAATATCCTCGTCCAAATCTTCCCAATGGATACCCACCCCGCGGCCTATGAGGCGGAAATTCGCGCGTTCCTTATCCGTGGCATCGCGTAGCTTGGGAAACCAATCCAGCGGAACGGCAATTTCGCGCCCATCGTGCAGTTGCACGTTTAGCTTATGGTCAGCAAACCATACTTTAACCGCAAAAGCAGTTTCCTTATTTACCAAAATACCCATCCCACTTCCTAATGAAAAGTTCTTGATTCCCAACAACGATTTTTCGCATTTGGTTTATCTCAGAAGCATTAAAACCATACGAATTTGCTACAAACAATCTTTAAAGTGAAGTGCTTGCAAAAAAATAGGGCGCGGTTCTGCCACCGCGCCCTTCGGCTGTTTAACCCGATAAAAACGACATCCCGGTTGCTTTGCCCCTCACCCGGGGATGCGTTGAAACAAAGGTAATTACTCCGCCCTATGATACCGCTACTTACGTTGGCAGATAAAAAAGGGCAAATTACATTTCTAGTTACC
>CAYYZT010000179.1:0-7013 GCA_964476015.1 uncultured Chitinophaga sp. | reverse complement strand
GCGGCCCATGTGCCCGTAGGCAGCAGTTTCGCTATATATAGGGGTGCGCAGTTTCAAGCGTTGCTCAATGGCGTAAGGGCGCATATCGAACACTTTCTCTACTTTCTTGGCAATCTCGCCATCCGTAAGCTTCACTTTGGCGGTGCCGTAGGTGTTTACATAAATACCCATAGGCTTGGCCACGCCGATAGCGTAGGACACTTGCACCAATACCTCGTCGCAAATGCCGGCAGCTACTAGGTTTTTGGCAATGTGGCGGGTAGCGTAGGCCGCGCTGCGGTCAACTTTGGAAGGGTCTTTTCCGCTAAACGCGCCGCCGCCGTGGGCACCCTTGCCACCGTAAGTATCCACGATGATTTTACGGCCAGTGAGGCCGGTATCGCCGTGCGGGCCGCCGATAACGAACTTGCCCGTAGGGTTTACATGGTAAGTAATGTCGCCATCAAACAGCTTCTGCACACGCTTCGGGAATTTCTTCTTTACGCGCGGTATAAGGATGTTTTTTACATCGTCGGCAATCTGCTGCTGCATCTTTTTCTCGTTCTTGTCGAAATCGTCGTGCTGGGTAGATAGCACAATGGCATCGATGCGCAACGGGGTATTGTCGTCGCCATATTCAATCGTTACCTGGCTCTTGCTATCGGGGCGCAAGTACTTTATTTTCTTGCCCTCGCGGCGCAGTTCGGCCAGCTCTATAAGCATTTGGTGGGCTATTTCCAGCGGCAGTGGCATGTAGTTGTCGGTATCGCGGCTAGCGTAGCCGAACATCATGCCCTGGTCGCCGGCACCTTGTTCTTCTTTGTTTTTTTTGTCGACACCTTGGTTGATGTCGCTCGATTGTTCGTGGATGGCCGAAAGGATGCCGCAGCTATTGGCCTCGAACATATACTCGCTCTTCGTGTAGCCTATTTTCTTTATTACGTCGCGGGCGATGGATTGTACATCCAAATATACCTTCGATTTTACCTCTCCGGCCAATATAACCTGGCCCGTGGTAACCAATGTTTCGCAAGCTACTTTTGACTCCGGGTCGAAAGCAAGGAAATTGTCAATCAGTGCGTCCGATATTTGATCGGCAACTTTATCCGGGTGTCCTTCCGAAACCGATTCGGAGGTAAACAAGTATGGCATAAAATGGGTTGGATTAACAGGTAATAAATCAATGCAGTCCAAAGTTAGGGAAATGCATTTGTATTATGGCAAAAGGTGTACTACAACAATTAGTTGGGTGGTATGGTTGATGTTTGTTGATGCACCCCTTAAAAGCCCCTATCTTTGCCACATCTGTTCAAGCCATCTTTCGCCTACGCCTAGGATGACATCTTGATACTTGATACTCACTACTTGATACTATTCACTCAATGAAAGTAAAACCATCCATACCCAAAGGCACGCGCGATTTCGGCCCTAAGGAAGTATATAAGCGCAATTACATCTTCGGAACCATAAAAAAGGTTTTCGAAAAGTTTGGATACCAGCCGCTGGAAACGCCCACCATGGAAAACCTGGAAACCCTTACCGGAAAGTATGGCGAGGAAGGCGACCAGTTGCTTTTCAAAGTGTTGGATAACGGCGATTTCCTAAAAGACGTGAAACCCGACGTTTACGAAAGCCGCGATGCGAAAAAACTGTCGTTTGCCATCAGTGGCAAGGGCTTGCGCTATGATTTGACCATCCCTTTCGCCCGCTATGTGGTGATGAATCAAAACGATTTGGCCTTTCCGTTCAAACGCTACCAGATACAGCCCGTATGGCGCGCCGATAGGCCCCAGAAAGGCCGTTACCGTGAGTTTTACCAGTGCGATGCCGACGTGGTGGGCAGCGACAGCCTGCTCAACGAGGCCGAACTGGTGCAGATATACGACGAGGTGTTTACCAAATGGGGCATGGAAGTTACCATCAAAGTAAACAACCGCAAGCTTTTGGCCGGATTGGCCGAAGTGGCTGGCGTGGCCGACCAACTCACCCACCTTACCGTGGCCATAGACAAGCTGGACAAAATAGGCGTGGAGGGCGTAACGAAGGAACTGGTAACGCGCGGCATCAACCCCGAAGTGCTGCACTTCTTCAACGAAACCAATGGCTTGGACAATCGCGAAAAGTTGGCCAAGGTTAAAGAGCATCTCAAAAACTCCGGAATCGGCAGCAAGGGCGTGGCCGAAATGGAAACGCTGTTCAACTACTTGGAGATAGCGCACATCTACCGCGCCACGGTTGAGTTTGACCTCACCTTAGCCCGCGGCCTCAACTACTACACGGGCACCATTTTCGAAGTGAAGGCCAATGGAGTGGAGATGGGCAGCATTGGCGGCGGCGGCCGCTACGACAATCTTACGGGTATGTTCGGGCTGAACGGTGTTTCCGGCGTGGGCATATCTTTCGGTGCGGAGCGCATTTACGATGTTATGGAAGAGCTGGGCCTTTTCCCGCCCGATGTTACACAGGCCACCACGGCCCTGTTCATCAATTTCGGCGGCGAGTTTGAAAAGGCTGCGTTCGGGTATATACAAAAGCTGCACATGGCCGAAATAAGCGCGGAGCTGTACCCCGGCGACGACAAAATGGCCAAGCAGATGAAGTATGCCAACGCCAAAAACGTGCATTATGTAATATTTGTGGGCGAGGAAGAGTTGAAACGGGAAAAATTAACCGTAAAAAATATGCAAACGGGCGAGCAAAACGAACTCACTATCGAGCAATTGATTATTTTGCTTTCGCAAGCATGAACCCAACCTTCCATATCGGTGCCGAACCGTTGAGCCTTACGCAGCTATCAGTGCTGTTAGCCAGCCCGCACCGTTTGGAATTGGCCGGAGAGGCCCGCCAACGCATAGCTGCCTGCCGGGCTTATCTGGAAGGTAAAATAAAAGATACCGACCACCTTTACTATGGCATCAACACGGGTTTTGGCAGCCTGTGCGACGTGGCTATCGACAAAAGCCAGATTGAACAGTTGCAGGAGAACTTGGTACTGAGCCACGCCTGTGGTATCGGGGCTTTGGTGCCTGTGCCCGTTATCAAACTCATGTTGTTGCTCAAGGCCCATGCATTGGGCCTCGGCCATTCCGGCATTAGGGCGGAAGTGGTGGAGCGGCTGCTGGAGTTTTATAACCGCGACATTATCCCCGTTATCTACGAGCAAGGCTCCCTCGGTGCCTCGGGCGATTTGGCCCCCTTGGCCCACCTTAGCTTGCCCCTGTTGGGCAGGGGAGAGGTATATTATAAAGGGCAAATAGTGCCTTCGCTACAAGCCCTGCAAGCAGAAGGGCTGCAACCGTTAACCCTAAAAGCCAAAGAAGGGCTGGCGTTGTTGAACGGTACCCAGTTTATGGCTGCCTATGGGGTATATACCTTGCTTTTGGCGCAACGCCTCGGCTCCAATGCCGATATGATAGCCTCGGTTTCGTTGGAGGCTTTTGATTGCCGTACGGAGCCGTTTAGCCCCTTAATAAGCCAAGTGCGGCCGTTTGCAGGCCAAACAAAGGCAGCGGCTAATATCAATGCCTGGCGCGAGGGCAGCGCGATAGCCGCCAAGGAAAAGCCTTATGTGCAAGACCCTTACTCTTTCCGTTGCATACCGCAGGTACACGGGGCCAGCTTGGATGTGGTGGAACACGTAAAGCAAGTGTTTGAAACGGAAATCAACTCCGTAACGGACAATCCCTTGATTTTCCCCGAGGAAGATGAAATACTTTCCGGGGGCAACTTCCATGGCCAACCACTGGCCATGGCGTTGGATTACCTAAAGCTGGCCTTGAGCGAATACGGCTCCATATCCGAACGGCGCACCTACCAGTTGGTTTCCGGCCTTCGGGGCCTGCCGCGCTACTTGGCCGCCGATTCTGGCCTCAACTCCGGGCTGATGATACCACAGTACACGGCCGCTTCTTTGGTGAGCCGCAACAAACAGTTGTGCAGCCCCGCTTCGGTGGATAGCATTACCTCCAGTGCCGGGCAGGAAGACCACGTAAGCATGGGCGCCAACGCCGCCGTACAAGCCCTACAAGTGGCCGAAAACACCGAGCGAATACTTGCCATAGAATTGCTTACAGCCATGCAAGCACTCGATTTCCGCAAGTTTATCCTCAGTAGCCCAAGCATAGAAAAGCTAAAGGCCGATTACCGCTCCATAGTATCTTTCAACACGCACGACCGGGAATTGTACCGCGATATGGAGGCTACGGTAAGGTTTTTCGGCAACGCTCCCCGAATTTGAGCCTTTGCGGTATTTTGCGACATTTTTTGAGGCATTTTTATCATAAAAACGCCCTTTTTGCGACATATTGAGGTATAATTTGTCGCAAAATGCCGCAAATTTCGGTAAGGCCGAGAAATTTGGCCTTCAAAAGGGAAAAACCATCCTAAAAGGAGACAATCACATTTCTATCTTCAGCTTCATGCCCACTTTTAGGCTTTGGCCCTCGTTAAGGCCATTCTGCTGCATGATTTTCTTGATGGAAGAGCCGGGGTACTTTTTCGAAATCTCCCAAAGCGTATCGCCCGACTTTACGGTATGGTACACTATCGAAGACTTGGAAGTGGAACTGCCAGAAGATGAGCTGCTTCCGCCGCCAAGCTTGGCTTTGTCGGCACTGCTCATCGCATTGATGCCCTCATACTTGGATAGTTTGTTGGTAGGCACATAGATGTTGAGCTTCTGGCCCGAGCTTAAAGCATTGCTGTTCAAGTCGTTCCAGTTGCGTATTTCGGCCACGGTACAATCGTACCAACCCGCTACGGCACTCAGGTAGTCGCCAGATTTTACGGTGTACGTTATCAGGGTCAGTTCGCCGCTGCCGGGCGCGGTGTACTTCACGTCGCTGCTGTTGGTGCTGCCCGTACTGGCTGTGGTAGTGGTTTTGGGAGGTGCGACAGGCGTGGTTTTTAGGTGGTCTTTCCGGTTCTTTTGGGTAAGGGAAAGATGCTCCACCTTACGGTATTGTTCCGCCAAGTAAGTGGGTACGTGTATTTTCATCTTCTGGCCCACATGCAACGTGCTGCCAGACATGCCGTTCCATTTCTTTAGCTCGCTCACGGAGCAACTGAACCACTCCGACATCATGCCCAAATTGTCGCCTTTTTTCACCGTGTAGGTTATCTTGGTGGTGGTACCATCGTTGTACGATGACGAGCCGCTACTGCTTGACGACGATGAAACCGTTGTAGTGCCAGGACCGGAAGTGCTGGCCAACACATCGATGGCGTTAGGGGCGATAAAGATGGAATCGCGGAACTGTTCGAACGCCGCAATACGGTGGATGGGCAGTTTCAATGCGTAGCCTTGCTTCGATGGCGGTATCTCGCCTTTGCGAAGGGCGGGGTTCAAAAACTCCAGTTCTATTTGTTGCATGCCCAGCACATCGGCAATACGGGCCAGCGATACCTGCTGGTACACCATCACCGTATCGGTTTGGTTGAAGGTGAAGCCGGTGTGCTGCGGGATAAACTTATAATCCTCGAAATAATGCAGCACATACATGGCTGCTATAAAGGCGGGCACATAGCCACGGGTTTCTTGCGGCAGGTAAGGGCGTATTTCCCAGAAGCTCATTTTGCCGCCGGAGCGTTTGATGGCCTTGTTCACGTTGCCCGGGCCACAGTTGTAGGCCGCTATAACCAATAGCCAATCTCCATAGGTGCCATACATGCGGTTGAGGTACTCAATGGCCGCCTCGGTAGAGCGGTACGGGTCGCGGCGTTCGTCCAAGTAAGAGTGGATGTCCAAATTCAGCCACCTTCCCGTGGAATACATGATTTGCCAAAGGCCCGTGGCACCTACTTTCGATACGGCGTTGGGGTTCAGTGCCGATTCTATAACGGGCAGGTATTTCAATTCGATGGGCAAGCCGCGCCTATCCAGTTCCTGCTCGAAAATGGGAAAATACAGCTCGGCAATGCCCAACATACGGTTCACCTGCTCGCGGCGGCGCAGGGTATAGAGGTCGATATAAGCCTTTACGTAAGGGTTGTAGGCCAGCGGTATAACCGACGGCATGTGGGCCATCTTGTCTATAATTACCGAATCGGGGAAGATGGGGAAGTTGGTGGTATCGAACGCAAACCGCTTTTGTACCAACAGGCTGTCGTTGTATCGATAGCAACCGCTAAACAGGCAGTTGGTGAGGCTATCCAAGGCTTCCAATATAAAATAGGTTTCCTTCACGGTTGCTTCCGCCAAAGAATCCTCGTTAGTGGGTAAATCGATTACCGGTTCGTCTCCGCTTGTGGTAGGTGCTTGCGCATAAGCCAAGTTAAGGCCCATGCCGAATACCAAAGCCAACATTAAGATAGTTATCCGTTTCATGCAAAAAAATTATTGTGGTCACACTCGGCATGGCCTATGCGGACCAATTTTTAAAAGGCATTGCAGTGCTGCCGTATCCCAAAAAACATCAGGTAGTGGCGATAAAAATAACTAAATTTTGCCGCTTTTAGTATCCAGCAGCTTCTTGGAAAATGCTAAAAGCCCGCCCTCACTGTATTTGCCGCCCATAATTTGCAGCCCGAAAGGCATGCCGTTGGAGTGGTTCCAAAGAGGGACGGATACTGCCGGAAGGCCGGTTAAGTTGGCCTGCACCGTATAAATATCGGCCAAGTACATGGCAATAGGGTCTTGTATCTTGCCGCCAATCTCAAAAGCGGTGGTAGGAGCGGAGGGCATCAGGATAAAATCATATTGGCCCAGCACCTCCAAGGTGGCTTCCTGGATCAGCCGCCGCGATTTTTGCGCCTTGCCGTAATAGGCATCGTAAAAGCCCGCGCTCAACACAAAAGTGCCCAGCATAATGCGCCGTTTTACCTCTTTGCCGAAGCCCCCGCTCCTCGATTGGGCATACACCTCGCCCATGGTAGCGGTCCCCGGCGCGCGGTAGCCGTAGTGTACGCCGTCGTACCGGGCCAAGTTGGAAGAGGCTTCGGCGGTAGTGAGCACATAGTAAGCGGGCACCAGATAATCCAAATAAGGGAAGGAAGCCGCTTCCACCGTATGGCCTTGTCCTTTAAGGTCTTGCAGC
>CAYYZT010000178.1:0-7025 GCA_964476015.1 uncultured Chitinophaga sp. | reverse complement strand
AGCAGGGTTTGTATAAGTGCCTGCGCTTGCTCTTGGTGGTCGGCCCGGGTGCTTTCCACTAAGGTAATGGCACGGCCCAGCAGGGTGCGATCGCCGCTACGGATGCCGTCGGCCAGGGCCGATATGGAGGGGATGGGCTGCATGATAAGGTTAAAAGTAATAAATAGCGGTTGCTCCGCCCAAAAGAAATATCGTCCCAATAGCCTATAAATTATATAGACTTTGTAAATTTGCCCCGCCGATGGCATACGCTCGCCTTAAAACCCCCACAGCCCTTTTGGTGTTTCTGCTCGCAGCTACTACGTTGCAGGCACAGGTAAGCACACAGTGGCTGCTGTGGAATAGGTTCGACATTTCCGCAAAACTGTTTCCCAAGTTCCGGATGAGCCTAGAGGTGAACGAGCGGTACTTTATCGCCCCCGCGGCCCAGCACCAGTTTGTGTTGCGCAGCAACCTTTTTTATGAGCTAAACCATGGCTGGACGGCACTGGCAGGCTATACCTACTTTTTGCAAAGCCCCAACGACCCCGAGGAAACGGACGATTTGCACGTGCCCGAGCAACGCATTCAACAGGGCTTCATCAAGCACGACGATTATGGCCGCGTGGCATTGGTACAACGTTTGCAAACAGAACAGCGGTTTTTCAGAAACGTGGAGAACAATATGTTGGCCGATGGCCACCGTTTTGTTTTTCGTTTCAGGTACCGTTTGTTTGTTGATATAAAATTATTGAACCAAAACAACGAGAAGCCCAAAGGCGACCTTGTTTTGCGCATCGGCGACGAGATACATTTGAATGCGGGTAAGAGCGTGAAGGGCCAGCCTTTTGACCAGAACCGGGCCATGGCGTTCCTGCAGTATTTTGTTACCGACAACCTATCGGTAGATGTGGGATACATCAACTGGTACCAACAGCGCAATGCAGACCAAGGGTTTTTTAATCGGCATATTTTTACCACGGGCATACAAGCTAAGTTGGATTTCAGCAAGAAAGCCGACAAACCCCAATCGTGACACATGAGAACAACAACGAACGATACCATGGCCTTGCAGCAAGACATAGAAGAAGAAGTGGTGAGCCGATGGGCCAAGTTTAAAAAGGCTTTGAGCATCCTCATTCCGGTATTGATACTGTTAGGCATCGGTATTGTGGCCCTGCGCGTTTTTGCGCCCGAACAGGCTTTGGAGTTTTGGAACGAGATACCGGAGCTGTTGGGCAGCGGCCAGTTTTGGATGTTTGTATTGGTGGGCTTTTTGGCACAAGTGGTTGATGGCGCGCTGGGCATGGCTTATGGGGTTACGTCTAGCAGTTTTCTTTTGAGCATAGGCGTGCCGCCAGCGGTGGCCAGTGCCGGGGTGCATGTGGCCGAAGTATTTACCACGGGCGTTTCGGGCATTTCGCACTGGCGGTTGGGCAATGTAAAGCGCAAGCTTTTCCTTAGCCTGATATTGCCCGGCATTGTGGGTGCGGTGGCAGGTGCCTACCTGCTTTCGGAAGTGGTTGATGGGGACGTGATAAAGCCTTTTATTGCCGCATATCTATTGCTCATGGGTATTATAATACTGCGCAAGGCGATGAAAAAAGTAGTTACCGCCAAAGACCATGGCCGTGTGGCGCCCTTGGCACTTTTGGGTGGCTTTGTGGATGCCGTGGGCGGTGGCGGCTGGGGCCCGGTAGTAAACAGCGTGCTTATTGGCCGTGGCTACGACGTGCGCTACAGTATCGGTTCCGTAAACACGGCGGAGTTTTTTGTGGCCTTGGCCAGTGCGGGCACCTTTACGTTTTTTACTGGGCTGGGCAGTCTGCCTGTAATTATCGGGCTGGTGTTCGGCGGCGTGTTCGCGGCACCGTTTGCGGCACTGCTGGTAAAGCGGGTGAAGCCGCGCACACTGATGATTATCGTGGGTATTTTGGTAGTGGCGTTGAGCTTAAGAACGATTGCGTTGGCGATTTGGTAGGCCGCTACCGCCATCACCATGGTTCTTTGCCGTAGTTAAGAATTATCTGCTTATCACCAATTTCCGTACTTGGCCCACTTGGCCGTTACCCACTTCATACCTTACCAAATAAACGCCCACCGGCAGTTGTGCTGTTTGCAGCATGGCTTCGCTTTGCCCTTTGGTTATAGGCAGGGCGGCCACTTGTGCGCCCAATAGGTCGGTAACGAGTATTTGGCCATGGGTTTGGGCAGGGGCAAAGGCTACTACTACCTTATCCTGTGCCGGGTTGGGGTATAGTAACCACGTGGACTGTATGGCCACGGGCATTACGGCAGTGGTAGAATCCCCGGTGGTATCTTCGGCAATGGTAAGTACCTTCAAATCGTCGAAATAAAAGCCGTCGCCCTCCACAAAATTGTCGCTCACCAAACGGAAACGCAGGCGGATGCTGTCGCCCACATAATCGCCCAAATCGATTTCTTCCAACACCCAACCGTTACTATTGCCGTCGTACACCGGCTGGTTTACATCTTGGTTGCCGCTGCCCGGCTTGGTATATTTGCCGCACAACGGCCGCCACACATTGCTTCCGGGCACGGAGGCTTGCACCTGTGCATAATCGTAGCCAGCCTCAATATCCCACTGGGCATGGTATTGCAATTGCGCAAAAATAGCATTGCTGAGATCTACCACCGTATCCAAGGTATAGATGTTGGTGGTGCCTGCGGCATAATTGCCGTTGGGCGAATCGGTAAACGAAAACGGTGCGGAAACGAACGCATTGGCCGTGGTGTTCCAGCCGCCCGTCCAATAAGCGGTAGTGTTTGCCGCATCGGCCAGTACTTCCACCGTAGGGCCGAGGAATTTGGTAATGGTATCGGCATGGGCCACGGTGCCGTTATCCACCACTATACGGAAGGTTACCGTTTCGCCGGGCTGGGCGTTGCTGTTGAGGGTATATCCAAACGTAAGCACGTCCGTATCGAAACTGGCCAGCGAAGTAACAACCTGCGCTGCCGAAACACTGGCCACGTTGTTGCTCACTGCTTCTAAGCTAACGGTGAGTGGCGCGCTGTCGTCCAAGCCCATGCGGGTAAGGGAAACATCCACCGTGCCCGTTAAGGCTGGCAGTACGCTTGCACTTAAATCTTTGGCCACGCCGTAATTGAGCAAAAAGCGGGCGGCCACCAAGTTTTGGTACACGTTGCTGGCGCAGATAGGAATGATGCGGCTTTGGGCAGGCCAAAAACCATCGGTGTCGTCGCCTGATTCGGGCGTGAGGGCAAACGTTTTGCCTTTCAGCACCTGCTCGCCATACATCCAGTCGTCGCTATCACCGTTGGTGGTGTAGCCCACGGTTTCGTCGCCGGTGCCGTACACAAAGCCGTTTTCCTTGGTCATCCATTTCGCGAGGTCGATAAAGACGGTGGAGTCCGGCGTTAACAGTCCTGGTTCGAAGCCCCAAGGGTATATAAGCAAGTTGCCGTAGGTATGGTGGTTTATGGCCACTTTAAAATCATTGTCGATGCACAAATGGCGGATGGCCTGCGTTTCCGGTTCGGAGAAGCCCGCTGGGCCACGGTAGGTATCGTTCGCTGGGTCGGGCGAGGAGCCGGTATTGTCGTATCCCCATTCGTAGCCATAGTTTCGGTTGAGGTCCACGCCGAAGCTGCCGCCGTTGTCGCGGCGGTTTTTGCGCCAAAAGCCCCCGCCGTTGGGGTTGGTTTGCTGGTTGCGCAGGTAGCCGTCAGGATTGAGACAGGGCACGAACACCAGTTCCGCGTTATCGAGTATATACGTAACCTCTGCATCGGTGCCATAATTCTCCAGCATGTAGTACATGTAGAAAATGAGCTGCGACATAGAGGCCGGTTCCCGGGCGTGGTGTACGGCTGTATAAAGCACCTGTGGCTTGTTGATGCCGGGATTGGCGGTACTGGTCATGCGCAGGGAGTAAATGGGCCTGCCTTGGTGGGTGAGGAACGTATCGATGGGCTGGCGGGCCGTAATCAAATCAGGGAACTGGCTGGCCATGCTGTCCAAGTGGTCCAGCATTTCTTGGTAGGTAAAGAAACCAGCCATGCTGCCTAGTGTAAAGCCCAGTGGGGTGGGGTAGTTGCCCGCAGTAACGGTGCCGCACCCTGCGGCCTTGTCGGTATGGTTGTGGCTATCGGCTGGCTCTTGGCCACGTTTTGCATAAAAGGCCGTTACGTCCTCAATCAATATATCCACTGTGAAACCCGCACCGCGCATTTTGGCTATTTCCGTCTCGCTGAAATCGCATTCCAAGTACACGCCCTTGCGGTAGTGGCCGTGGTCCACACAAATGCCAAGGGCAGCCAGATCCTTTATGCTGGTTGCGGGTGTCCACACCCGTGCGCGGGAATACAGCTCAACATCTTGGGCGAAAAGGGAAACGGCAAGGCACAACGAAAAAGCCAGTGCCAAGGCACGAAAAACAATAGGTAGCATCAGGGTAGGGTTAATATTAATACCAAGTTACCACAAACCCTTGAAAATCATGTTATGCAATACACCTATTAATTATCGCCATTGATGTAGCCTATACCATCGCCGTTTTAAACTCGCTGGTGGTGTGGAAGGTAACGTCGGGGAAGTCTTGCTGCATCACGTTCAGTATCCACGCGCTTTCGGCCATAAAAACGGGGTTGCCGTCTTTGTCTTTATATACGTACTCCGATTTGCGGCGGATAAACTCGTTCAGCTTTTGTGGGTTGGATGAGGTAATCCAGCAAGCCTTGAAAAACGATACATGGTTGAAACGGCAACTTGCCCCGTATTCGTGTTGTAGGCGGTACTGTATCACGTCGAACTGGAGGTCGCCCACGGTGCCGATAACTTTCTTTTGGCCCATTTCGTGTACGAACAACTGCGCCACACCCTCATCGGTAAGCTGCTGCAAGCCTTTCTCCAATTGCTTGGTCTTCATCGGGTCGAGGTTTTGTACCTCTTTGAATATTTCGGGCGAAAAGCTCGGTATGCCACGGAATTGAAGGCTTTCACCTTCGGTAAGCGTATCGCCAATCTTAAAGTTGCCCGTATCGTACAAGCCGATTACGTCGCCGGGGAAGGCTTCATCTACCACGTTTTTGGCCTGTGCCATAAAACTGAACGGACTGCTGAAACGTACGTTTTTGTCCAAGCGGGAGTGGAGGAAGAACTTGTTGCGCTCGAATTTGCCGCTGCAAACCCGCAAGAAGGCAATTCTGTCGCGGTGTTTGGGGTCGAGGTTGGCGTGTATTTTAAAGATAAAACCCGTGAATTTGTTCTCCTCTGGGTCAATGTACCGTTGGTCCGTTTCGCGGGGGCGTGGGGTAGGGGCAATCTCGATAAAAGTCTCCAACAATTCCTTCACCCCAAAATTGTTGATGGCCGAACCGAAGAACACGGGGGCCAAATGCCCGGTGCGGTATTGCTCGATATTGAACGGCTCGTAAACGCCTTCTATCAGTTCCACGTCCTCCCGCAATTGGTCGGCGTAGCGTTTGTCCACCAGCTTATCTAGCTCGGGGTCGGTAAGGTCTTTTATCTCGATAAAATCATCGGTAAGGCGTTGTTGGCCGTGGGTAAAAAGGTTCAGGCTTTTTTCATAAAGATTGTAAACCCCCTTAAACGTTTGCCCCATGCTGATGGGCCAACTGAGCGGGCGCACCTTTATTTTAAGTATTTCCTCCAGTTCGTCCAGCAAATCGAAAGTATCCTTTCCTTCGCGGTCCAGCTTGTTTACGAAGATGATAACGGGCGTATCGCGCATGCGGCACACTTCCATCAACTTCTTGGTTTGCTCTTCCACGCCTTTCGCTACGTCCACTACTAGGATAACGCTGTCCACTGCCGTAAGGGTGCGATAAGTGTCTTCCGCAAAGTCTTTGTGGCCGGGCGTATCCAACAGGTTCACCAAAATATCGTTATACTCGAACGACATAACCGACGTAGCCACCGAGATACCCCGCTGGCGCTCAATCTCCATAAAGTCCGATGTGGCGCTTTTCTTAATCTTGTTGCTCTTTACCGCGCCCGCCGTTTGTATGGCCCCGCCGAAGAGCAAAAACTTCTCCGTAAGGGTGGTTTTGCCCGCATCCGGGTGGCTGATAATGGCAAAAGTGCGGCGTTTCCGTATCTCGTCCTGTATTTTCATGGGTATTGCAATTGCGGCTGCAAAGATAGGGCTTTTTGGTCCACGGTCCACAGTCGATGGTGCACGGTTGGAGAATGTGCTAGTGTGCTGATGTATCAATGTACCCTATTTGTCATCCTGTAAGGATCTTCTAGAAGAGATATGCTACCCCCTAGTGTGTTGCATCATACAAGACAGCATTTCTTTCTCTTAATCAACTTTATCGCAACGGTGCCAGAAGGTCCTTACAAGATGACAGTATTTGGGTTAAGGCATTATTGCGTCAACTCCTCCCACATCAACCTTGCCGCCCGTTCGCTGGCACCGGGGCCGCCGAGCTTTTGGCGCAGCAAGGTATAATCTTGCTGCAACTGGGTGCGTTTGGCGGGTTGCAGCAGTTCGTTCAGGGCTTGTTCCAACCGGGTTTCGGTAAGGTTGTTTTGGATGAGTTCTTCCACCACTTTTCGGCCCATTATCAGGTTCACCAAAGCAATATAAGGCACTTTGATTACCTGCCGGGCAATGAAGTAGGAGAGAGTGCTGCCCTTGTAGCACACCACTTGCGGGGTGCCCAGCAGGGCCGTTTCCAACGTGGCGGTGCCGCTGGTTACCAGGGCGGCTTGGCTGTGTTCCAACAGCGGGTAGGTTTGGTCAATAACCAGTTTATAAGGCTGGCCCTGTGCGGCTTTTTCGTAGAAAGCGGGTTCGATATGATTTAACCCAGCCACCACAAATTCATGGTCGGGGAAACGGGCCGTTACCGAAAGCAGCACGGGCAACATCCGCTCTATCTCCTGTTTGCGGCTGCCGGGTAACAAGGCAATCAAAGGCTTGGAACCTAAACCGTTTCGCTGCAAGAACTGCTCGTCGGGCTGCCGCTGTTCCAAGGCATCCAATAGCGGGTGGCCCACAAATTCCGCTTTATAATCCCATTTTTGGTAAAAC
>CAYYZT010000177.1:0-7036 GCA_964476015.1 uncultured Chitinophaga sp. | reverse complement strand
CGCTGGGTGGGGTTTTCATTAGAAATTTGGATGGGATGCAAATATCGCAATACTTAACGGAATGATATAATGTAGGGTTGCTTCGGCTAATTGCCTTAATTTCGCAACCGCAAATTTCCCCCTTGAAAAACAAACGTGCCATCGGCCTGCTGTTTGCGGCCAACAGTATTTCGGGCTTTGCCCAAGGCATCAGCATGATAGCCATACCGTGGCACTACACCAACGTGCTGGGGCTACCGCAGGTATTCGCCCAAATCATGCTGTTGGTATCGGTTATTTCTATTTTCTGGGGTATTTATAGCGGCTCGTTGGTGGATAGGTTCGACCGCCAGCGCATCTATATGGGCGTGTGCGTGGCCGGTTGTTTGATGTTGGTATTGGCGGCACTGAAAGGCTTTATCACGGGCCAGATGGACGGCATTACCGTGGGCACCGTGTTTGCGGGCACGTTCCTTATCTACAACATCCACTACCCCAACCTGTATGCCTTTGTACAGGAGATAAGCGACCCGAAAGACTATGGCAAAATCAGTTCCTACATCGAGATACAGGGCCAGTTTACCACCGCCGTGGCCGGGGCCATGGCTGCCGTGCTGTTGGGCGGCAGTACGGACGGGTTTATCAGGCTTTTTGGCTTGGAAATACCCGTACCCTTTACCTTTGAGGCTTGGAGCTTGGAGCGGGTATTTGTGTTGGATGCGATTACCTATGTAGCAGCTTTTAGCCTGGTGGCGTTTATCAAATACGAGGCCGTGGCCAAACGCCACATAGAGGTGGAACCTATTTGGAAGCGCATCAAAGTAGGTATGGCTTTCTTAAAGCGCAACCCGCTTTTGTTGCTCTTTGGCACTTTTGCCAGCAACATTTTTGTGGCGATTATCGTGGTCAATTTCTTCCTGAAGCCCGTATATGTATCGCAGCACCTAAAGCTCGGGCCCGACGTATATGCCACCTACGAAATCTATTTCGCCCTCGGCAGCCTCTTCGCCGGGCTGATGATACGGCGCATTTTCAGCAGTTCGGGCACTCCGTGGGCCATTGTGGTGCTGCACTTGGTGGCAGCGGCGGTGTTTTTTGTGTATGCCTTTAACACCAGCTTGGCGGTGTTCTTTATCGCTGCGTTTTTATTGGGACTGGCCAATGCCGGATCAAGGGTGATGCGCATTACCTACCTCTTCCACCACACGCCCAACCAACTGATAGGCCGTACGGGCAGTATCTTCACCGTTACCAATGTGATACTGCGTATTTTCTTCCTGCTGCTGTTCACACTGCCGTTCTTCTACCATGATGGCAACATTGTTTGGGTGATGGGCATTTTCGGGGTGTTTATGGTGGTTACCGCTGCGGTATTGTGGCGGTATCGAAGGGAGTTGGATGGGTTGAAGACAAAATAAGGTACGAGTTTCGGGTTACGGGTTGCGAGTTGAATGCTTCCTAGTATCGATCCGCCTCAAAGGGGTCACTTAATTTAGGATGGGGCAACGACCTATCTACGCTCCACGCACCAGTGCCGCACAAACACCAAATTCGCCAGCAATAAAACCCCGCCCGCTTGGTGCAGCACGCCCAGCCCTACAGGAATGTTACCGATGCAGTTGATTACCGTTAAGATGCCCAACAACACCTGCACCAGAAGCAACACGGGCAGCAACGCGAAGCCTGTTTTGGCTGCTGCCATAGGTTGTTGCTTGAATGCCTTTACCGTAAACACCAATACCAGCGCGGTAAGCACATAGGCCACGCCACGATGCCAAAATTGGATGAACGCCGGGGCAAAAGCGTTGGTATCGTAGTGTTTAAAAGCATCCAGATGCCAGTGGCTACCATCCAGCAATACGGAGGGTACCAACGCGCCGTTCATATCCGGCCAAGTGGGGAAGAAGAGGCCAGCCTTCATGCCGCTCATCATGCCGCCCAGTATCAGTTGCAAAACCGTAATGGAAATAACCACTGTACTCCATCCTCTTAGTCCACCTAAGGGTTTTACATGCTCCTTCGGCCATAGGTAGTTAATCGCCAGCCAAAACACATAAATAAACAGGCTGATGCCCAACATGAGGTGCAGCGTAAGCTTATAGGCGTTTACGTATGGGCGGCTTATCAAGCCGCTGGCCACCATGATCCACCCGAACGAGGCTACCACCATGGCCAAAGCCACCACGCCCACCAAGTGCCAAGCTAGCTTGTTACGTAAATAACCCTTCGCCAAGAAATAGACAAAAGGGAACAGGAACACCAAGCCCATCAGCCGTGCCCACAGGCGGTGAAAATACTCCCAAAAATAGATGAACTTGAACTCGCCCAACTCCATGCCTTGATTGATTTTGGCATATTGTGGCGAGGCTTTGTAGTGGTCGAATTCTTCTTGCCATTGGGCCTCGTTGAGAGGCGGTATGGTTCCCGTTACAATCTCCCACTTGGTAATGCTCAGACCCGAGCCGGTGAGGCGCGTAACCCCGCCGATAACGATTTGGCCCATCAGCATTACTACACCGATAAGCAGCCAAATGCCCACGGCCTTATGTCCTTTGGTAATTTGCATGCTGCAAAGTTACGGGGAGAGATGATAGGTGGTAGATGATAAATGTCAAATGGCAGATGAAAGACATAATAGCCGTGTCCATAAACCGGGAATACGAACCCAGTAAAAACGAAAAGTGCCCCGCAGGATTTGCGGGGCACTTTTCGTTTTTACTGGTCGAGCAAGCTAATCAATCGTTTGTCGCCCACTATCCATACCACATCGTTCAGTTCCAAGGTCATGGCTGGGTCGGGGTTTAAGAAACGCTGGCCGTTTCGTTCTATGCCCACCACCAAGCTCTTGGTGCGCTCGCGCATATGAGAGCTGCGGATGGTTTTGCCCAGCAGCGTAGAATCCGGCTTGATGGTTACGGCACGCAGTTCCATGTGTTCTTTTATGCCGTCGCCGTTGTCGTAAGTGGTGTCTTTAAGGCTGGCAAGCTCTTTTACTTTTTGCAATTGGTCGTCGGTACCTATCAGCAACAGCTTGTCGTTGGGGTACACGCGTTGGTTTCCGGTAGGGCTCAATATATGCTGTTCGCCACGCTCAATAAGCGCAATGTTGGCACCATATTGTTCCCTAATGCCCAACTCGGTAAGAGTTTGCCCCACCAACGGCGATTCGGGCGCAACCGATACCTCGGCCAAATGCCCGTCCCAAGGTACTATCTCTGGCTTCGCACTCTCCGTTTCGCGCTCGTATAGGTTGCCAAGGAAACGGGTTTCCAACCGACTGTAGAAGGTTTGCAACCTACTGGAGAACACCACTATCACCGTGCCGATAACCACTACGGTTATTACCAAAGCCAGCCACGTTTCTATATATAGGTGCAGCAAAATGCCCAAAAAGAAAACGGCAATGCCGATGCGCACGGCTTCCAGCAACACCAGCGGGCCGCGGCTGCTGCGGCCTTTTAGCCACAGGGCACTATATGTTTTGTTGTGCTTGCGCCTAAGGGCCAAGGCCCACAAAAACGGCAACATAAACAGGATGGAGATGCCCACGGTGAGGATAACGGTTTTTTCATCGGGCCCGAAGATGGTTATCATGAACGGGAACAACAGCTCCGACGACAGGAAAATGATACTGGTGAGTATTACGGAGTGTATCACTATTTTATATAGGTAAGCCTGTATCAGCATCTTCCAATCGCTTTGCTGCGAGATGGTTTGCGCGGAGGTGCTATACCCGTTGATGCGCTGGATTACACGAGGCGGCAGACGGGTTTCCAAGAAATTGGCAAACGGCTCGGAAAACTTGATCAAATAAGGCGTGGAGAATGTGGTAATGGCCGATACCGCCACCGCTATGGGATAAAGAAAATGGCTGGTAACGTTGAGCGTAACGCCCAAGGTGGCGATGATAAACGAAAACTCGCCTATTTGGGAGAGGCTCATGCCCGTTTGTACGGAGGTTTTGATGGACTGCCCCGATAGCAGCGCGCCGCCACCAGTGGTAACAAACTTGCCCACAATGGTTACTAGCGTTACAATAAGAATGGGCCAAGCATACTCCACCAAAATGGAAGGATCAATCATCATACCCACCGACACGAAGAACACGGCGGCAAATAAATCCTTTACCGACTTGGTAAGGTGCTCTATGCGCTCCGCCTGCGTGGTCTCGGCCAAAATGGAACCCATGATAAAGGCTCCCAACGCCGGCGAAAAGCCCGCATGTGTGGCAATGACTACCATGAGCAAACAAAACGCCAACGACACTACCAGCATCGTTTCGTCGTTCATCAACCCTTTTGTTTTTTTAAGGAAAGTGGGCACGAGGAATATGCCGCCCAAAAACCAAAGTATGAGGAAAAAGCCCAGTTTAAGAATCGACATCAACATCTCCGTACCCGCAAACTGCTGGCTTACCGCTAGGGTAGAGAGCAACACCATGAGCAAAATGGCCGCCAAATCCTCCACGATAAGTGCCCCGAACACCAGCCCCACGAATTTTTTATGCTTGATGCCCAGTTCGTCGAACGCCCGGATGATGATGGTGGTAGAAGAAATGGAGAGGATGCCCCCGAGGAATATACTGTCCATGTTCGACCATCCCATGAGCTTACCCGTTACAAAGCCGAAGCCCATCATGCCTATCACTTCCACAATGGCCGTAATGGATGCGGCACCGCCTACTTTTACTAGTTTCTTAAAACTAAACTCCAAACCAAGGCTAAACAACAGGAATATAACGCCTATCTCGGCCCATATTTTTATGCTCTCCTCCTCGGCAACGGTGGGCGTAAAGGAAATATAGGGGCCAACTATCAACCCGGCCAAGATATAGCCCAGCACCACGGGCTGCTTAATGAATTTAAACAACAGCGTGGTAACCGCGGCGGCCGACAAAATCAGCCCCAAATCATTAATTAACGGTGGTATATGTACCATAGTAAAACAAAATACGAAATAGTGTTTAGCCCAAAAACCGATGGGCACTAAAAAAATACAAATCAAAAAAACAGGCGAGGGAATGGACAGGAGGCAATCCTTATCTACGGAAAGGCATGGAACGGAAACACCACCAACAACAGCTTGCACAGGGCAATGGTGTGGTCGTCGTGCTGTTTGAGGTGCCTATCGCAATAGGTATGCGCCAAAAAGCAGGGTACGGTTTGGGTAGGTGCCAGCTCAAAACCGTGCGTAAAAGCCGCGTGCAAACAATGGCTGGTAGCATGGGCCGTTTCAAAATGGCACTCAGGCACCTGCTCGGTATACAATTGTGCTATCAAATGCTTGCACATGCCCGTGTACACCACGCCGAGCAACATCGCAAACACCAAAAGCCACTTACAAACCATCCGCATAAAGATACGGCTTTGCTGCGAAAAGTACTGCCCGAATGCAACACCTATTGCCAATAGAAGTCTAAAAAATGTCGTTTTAGGCGAGTCGCCTTCAGTATATTGATTAAAGATTGAGTTATTTATTTGATAATTCTTCCCGCTAAGAGAAAAATTAGTATAATATATCGATTTGATTGGTTAAATTGCTTTTCCTGTGAACCTTCGCAGCCCTTTGGCTGTTTAGGCAAGGGAGCAGAATTAACATTTTGCCAAACAATATTCTGGTTTGATCATTCGTTTACGACTGAGTATGCAGCAATCACCTTTAGGCATTTTCCACCGCTTGTGGATATTTCGCGATGCACCTTATAAAACTTGTTTGCCATATTTATCGAAGTCTTACCGGCACCACCCGGTGGGCTAAACCATAATCATACCCAGAATAAGGACTATTATTCGTTCACTAAACGTAGTTGAATGCGCCAGTTAAAAATTACTAAATCCATCACCAACCGTGATAGCCAATCCATTGAAAAATATTTGCAGGAAATAGGCCGAGTGGAAATGGTCACTCCTGAAGAGGAAGTAGATCTTGCCCGCAAAATACGCATGGGCGATGCCCTAGCACTGGAGCGCCTAGTAAGTGCCAACCTGCGTTTCGTGGTATCGGTAGCCAAAAAATACCAAAACCTGGGCTTGCCCCTTAACGACCTTATCAACGAGGGCAACCTTGGCTTGGTAAAGGCCGCCCAGCGTTTCGACGAAACGCGCGGTTTCAAATTTATCTCCTACGCCGTATGGTGGATTCGCCAGAGCATCATCCAAGCCATTGCCGAAAACAGCCGCTTGGTGCGCTTGCCTTTGAACAAGGTAGGCTCGCTTACCAAAATCAACAAGGCATTTTCCGCACTGGAACAGGAGTATGAGCGCGAGCCGACCGCCGAAGAGTTGGCCAACTGCCTGGAGATAGGCGAAGACGAGGTGAAAACCACCTTGGCCGTAGCCTCTCGCCACGTATCGATGGATGCGCCGTTTGAAGAGGGCGAAAGCAACTCGCTTATCGATGTGCTGGAAAACCCCGATGCGCTGAACGCCGACCATGCCATGGACTACACCTATTCCCTGAGCGTGGAAACGGAGCGCAGCCTCTCTCTGCTTACCGAGCGCGAGCGCGAGGTGCTGAAACTGTTCTACGGTATCGGCGTGGACAATGCCATGACCTTGAGCGACATCGGCGAAACGCTTGGCCTCACCCGCGAACGGGTACGCCAAATAAAAGACAAGTCCATCAACAAGTTGCGCGCCGAGGCCCGCAGCGGTTCGTTGAAAGAATATCTTTGCCAGTAAAACGGCATAAGTAGTAATGAAAGCCCCGCTCCTTAAATGGAAGTGGGGCTTTTTGTTTTTATCCAATTTGAATTGCTATTTACGGCTTCTGCATCACCGTGCCACAGCTTTTGCAGGTGCGCAGTTCCTCGCTGTCGTAAAACCGCTGCATTACCTTGGGCAACTGGCTCACAATATCGGTAAGCTCAAAGTATTCTTCATACAGTTTGTGGTTGCAGCTTTCGCAATACCACAAAAAGCCATCCTTCTCGCCTTCCCTGCGATATCGCTCTATCACGATGCCTACGGAATTTGCCGGCCGTTGCGGCGAGTGCGGCACCCGAGGCGGCAACAGGAAAATCTCCCCTGCCTTGATAGGAATATCCACCCGCTTGCCA
>CAYYZT010000176.1:0-7111 GCA_964476015.1 uncultured Chitinophaga sp. | reverse complement strand
GCCGTTGGCGATGCTCAGGTCGGTACCGTTCAACGAAAGGGTTGGTGTGCCCAAATCGTCGTTGGCGGCTACCCAGTTGGAGCCAGTCCATTTCAGCACTTGGCCCGGATTGGGGTTGGCATTTACGTCCGTTAAATCATTGATTGCCAATGGGCCACCGTTACCGCCTTGAAATACTGGAATGGTGGTACGGTGCGTGTTCCCAGCTTCTACTATCACCAATTCACGGCTTAGGCTATCGAAGTAAAACTGGTTGATGGTTTCGTTGGCGGTATCGTTGTCTCCGCTTTGGGTGCTGCCCGATTGGGCGGCGAACAAAGCATACGGAACCGACTGAAGCTCAGTGCTATTCACCAAAACAAAGTTGCCCCCACCGTTGGGGTCCATCTCTATTTTAAGCCACTTGTCGCCCGTAGCCCAAGGTATGTCCACAAACACCCCGTACACCACGTCGCCCTGCCCAATGGATAGGCTGAAAAGCCCATGTACATTGGTTTGTAGCGTATGTACTTCGGTGTAGTGAATCTGCCTGTCGAACTTGTCGGTAATACTCAAGCGGATGCGGATGGTTTGGTCCGAAAGAACGGAACCGCTCAATCCTCTTGCAACAGCTTGATAACGAATGCCTTGTGGTGTTTGCGCATAAGTGGTGGTAGCGGCGAACATCATCAGGGCGAACAACCCGAGATGTATTAAACTTTTCATTTGGCGGAATTGTGGTGAATGGTTTGGTTTTGAGGCGCGGCAAGTGTTTTGGTGACATGCCGTACCTTATCTTACGAGCGTTAGGCCGTTTTGTTTCAACCAATTATAAACACCACCCCCAATTTGCCCCCATCCGGGCACTTTGAGGCATTTTGCGACATTTTTTGCGGCATTTTTGAGCTATAATGCCGCAATTTTGAGACATAATAGCTCAAAATGAGTAAACTGCGGTATATTTTGAGGTATAGAGAGGCAAAGAGGTCTTAGAAAGACTTTCGGGGAAGACAACCCCTTTCGGCAAGGTTTTAAATCAACTTGTAGACCAGTGCCCCCATTTTCAAATTCCGGCCATTGGGCGTAGCCACCACTATTTTATCAATATAGACCACGTCGCCCGCCTTGGCCTGTTGCAGGTCATCCAATATCTCTTGGGTAAAGTGTGTTCCGGTTACTTGGTAGTTTCCGGCAAATGCATTGTTACTCGTCCGCATATATCCAAAGCTGGCCACCTTGGCGCCAAAGTATGGCGAAGTTGACGAAACATCCACCCGCAGGCCCTCTTGCATTTTAAACAGCCCTGCCGATACTTCGCCGCCATCCAAGGCTCCCACCTTTACGGTGAAATCAATACCCTGGGCCGTAAAACCCAGTACAGCAAAGGCCGAAATGGCGATGGCCAGCCATATCAGAAGAGTCTTTTTGAAACGCATCTTGCCCAATTTTTTAACCTTTGAACAACATTCCTTTTCGGGGGCGCACTTGGTGTGTTTTAAACACAACGGGCACTAAGAAATTTCACAAAGGACACTAAGTAACATTATAATGCCCCTCTCAGCTCCACATGCGCCAGGTAAGGGAAAATCCAAGTAGGGTCTTTGTCGATGGCCTTTACCAAGTACCACTGGCTGCCCATTTGCAGGTAGCCCTGCAATTCTTGGTTGGCACCCGATGGTTTCTGGCTGTAATAAAACGGCCGCCCCTTGAGGGTAACGCCCGTGAAGTCCGTTTTATTGGGCGTTTGGCCATACCGTTCCAAGGTAAAGCAGCGGGCATCCTTTACCACTTGGTTGCTGCACACTAGCAGAAACGTCTCCAAATCTTCCACCGTCATGCCCGGTGCCACGGCCACGCTCACGCCTTGGCTGGCATACTCCTGCTGCTCCGACCCGGCGGGCAATTCGGCCACTGCCACCTCGTTAGGGTGGGCGGAGGTATCGGTAGGGGCGGAAAGGGCCGTTCCATCAAGCTCGGTAGTGTTGGGGGTAGTGGTAGCCGCCGGGCTGTCGTCGCCACCGAAATTGCAGGAAACAACGGCGAGAGGCAGGGCAAATAAAAGGATGTAAGTCTTCATGGTTAATGATGTTAAACCAAATGTAGCAAATAGCTTACCATATGCGCAACCGCCATAGTTTTTTATATACAGCAAGCTTCAATAGCTCTCTAGTCGTTGGAAAATGGTCTTGGACACAACGCTGTCCTGCCAAGTACCCTCCTCGGAGGGTCGATGCCTGGCTTGGCCTAAAATAGCGGTGGCGAACCCACAGGGCATCGGGGTGGGTATTCGTGGTGGAAAGACTTGCGAGCTGCAATACGTGCGTGCGAGGTTAGCGCAACTCCCATCGACCCACCCCCAGCACGTTTCACCTCTTCGATTTCGTTTCAGCAACTTCATCAATCCTCGGCCCGGCCCATCACCATGCCGCGTGCTGACCCTCCCGAGAGGGTATTGGCACGACTTCGGCAATAGCAACTTAGGTTGTTCTCTCAATCTCGCTTGCCTTTTTACCGTGGACCATCGACCGTGGACCATCAACCATTAACCACCCTACATTACCACAAACTTGCTTTCCTTGAACAGTTCGTGCAGGTCGGGCGGCATGCCCGTAATGTCGTCTTTGAAGCCATTGAGCACGTCGAGGCTGTGGTTGGAGAGCAGGCCCACCATTTCGTCCAACGCTTCCATCCCCAAGGTCATGGGGTACACGTCGTACACCATTTGGTTGCCGTTGAACAGGGCCATTGTTTGATACTCCGTTAGCTCGGCAACGGGCGTGTGGGTAACGGCACAGGTACCCGTCCAGCTATCCAGGGCAAAATCCTCTTTTTTGTAAAACGCCCGCATCCTGCCTTGAAGCCCTATCCGCTGTTGCATAAACTGCCTGATGCGCTGTTTCGATTCCGTGGAAAGTTTTTCCTGCATGTCCATCTGGCATTCCACACAAATGGCATATTCGAATATCACGTCGCGGTGGTTGAATTTGGGGTACCGCTTCACCGCTTTCTCAATCCCGTAATAGGTGTTGGGCGCGAGCAAGTATTTGCCGCAAACATTGCAGTGCTCAAAAGGTTGGCCAGTAGCCTCGGAGAAAAACTCATGCGGTATGTCCACTTCCTTGGCAAGCAAAAACTGCCGTTCCTCTTCCTCGTTTCCGTCCATATTGGGGTAATGCTTTGGGTATCCAATTTACACAAATTTCGGTGGCATTTAATTTGCCTGCAAGCAACTGTATTAAGGCCGTGCGTGTTACAATATTGGGTTATCTTTGCAATATACCGTGGTAGCCGCACGTCATTCCTACATAGCGGGCACAACTTTGGCCGATAGGCCACGTATATATAGCAACATTAAACCGTATTTAATTATGGCAAACGGTAAACACATCAAGGTTTTGTTAGATTTCGGGCACCTGTTTCTGCGCGACGACTCCGTAGTGCAGGTACAGATAAACGAGGACGCGCAAATTGGCACCCGCGAGGCCAGCAAGCTGATGGCCACCATCAGCGGGCTTTCGCATTATACCAGCCGCCCCGTGGTGCTCGATTTGCGAAACGTGGAAGTGGATACCGCCGCCAAACTATACTTTCTGCGCAACCACGAGGAGATACACAACCAAGCGAGCAGCGTGGCCATGATTATCGATTCGGTGGCAGGCAGGTGGCTGGCCAACTTCTCTTTGCTTTTCCGCAGGCTGGCCCGCCCCACCCGTTATTTTACCTCCGAAGAAGCCGCCATTAAGTGGAGCCAACGCCATTTGGCCCCTTCGCAGGGCGATTTGCAGTCCATGGCTGCATAATCTGTATTCAAAAACATACACTTTAGGCACTACCCGCTAGCTTGCGTGGGCATCTATGGCCGCTAAAGCTTGCAAATGCTTGGCCGATGTTGCGATATTTGACGCAATCAAGCCCGTAAGACTATGTTGCGCCTGTTGAGTTTGGTTTTATTGAGTGGCATCGCCCTGCTTATCGCCGCTTTCGCGCCGCAAGACAAGCCCGCGCCCAAAACCGTGGAAATAGGCAGCCGCATTTGGCTTGCCGAGAACGTGAACGTGCCCTTTGCCGGCTCGTGGTGCTATAACAACGACCCTTTGAACTGCAAGAAATACGGCCGCCTGTACACCTTGGAACTGGCCACGCTGGCCTGTACACGCATGGGCGACGGATGGCGGTTGCCTACCCTTGCCGATTGGGAAGACCTGATAAACTCCATTGGCAGCAACAAGCTGGCAGCAATGAAACTAAAGCCCAGTGGCGATAGCGGCTTTAATGCCGTATATGGCGGCTATAGGCTGGAGAGCAACGAGTTTAAGGCATTGGGCAGCGAAACCGCCTACTGGACCAGCAGCCCCATGAACCCGAAACAAGTGTTCATCAAAGAAATCAAAAACTTTAGCCCGCTTATCATTGAGAATTATGCGCCGGTAGAGCGCGGGCTGAGTTGCCGTTGCGTGAAAGACCTGCCCAAAGGAGAATAGACCGCTCCAAAGGTGCTTACCTTCATATCTGGTTTCATTACGTTTGGTTGTTTGCACCGGCACGACTGGTCATCGTGCCGGTTTTCTTTTTGGCACAGTTCTTTCATGGCGCTGCCCCATAATGCCTTGCACTACTGGGCACCAATACATTAACTTTGCACTACCATGAAACATTTGCCCCTTCTGCTGTTTTTTACGATGGCCGCCCTCGGCCTGCAAGCCCAAACCGGTACCGGCTGCAACCTGCTCATGCACAAGAGCATCAAGGATGAGTTTATGAAATCCACCAAAAAGGAAATCATTTACAACACGCCCAACCGCGTGCTGGGCATTTACCTGCAAAACCGCAATGGGTCCATCCAAGCTACCTTTGATTGGGACATCAACCCCAAGGCGTTGGCCGCCAACGAAAAATTCGACCCGAAAAAGCCGCTGATGATTACCTTCCTGTTTAAAGACGGCAGCAGCCAAACGCTTACCGTGGAAGAGTTTACCCCGGGCAGCGGCGCTACCAAGGTGCGCTATGCCAATTACATGGTGGGCGCATCCGTTTTTCTTACGCCCGAACAGGTAACGGCCCTTACCAAATCGCCCATTGTTAGGGTGCGCGAAAGCATCTACGGCATCCCTTTTGACGATACCAACCCCCTACGGGCAGATTTCTGGATTCGCAACATAAAATGCGTGCAGCCATAGTGCCGATAGCTTTATCGCACCACTATCGGTACAAAAAGCAAAGATTTATTTGACCGTTCCAATCGGTCGTATTATTATTGCGCCCATAATTTTCTGAAGAAGAACGGATTTTAGCGTTTCTTTTTTTGGGAAAATAACTTTTTTCATATCTTACCGCCATGTTCAAAATACAGGAAGATTCGTTTGGGAACCTCACACAGTTGGAATTGAACAATGTTCTATCGGGCGAGTATGTAACCATTATACACGACTACGGCACCAACGTAAACGAGCTGGTGCTGCAAGCCAACCGTAAGAACATTCCGCTGCTGCGCGGCACCAACGACAGCCGTGAGATGTCGAAAAAACAGTGGTTCAAAGGAGCCAAGCTGGCCCCGTTCCCCAATCGGGTGAAAGACGGCAAGTATAAGTTCGAAGGCAAGGACTATCAACTGCCCAAAAACGAGAGCAACAAGAAAAACTCCATCCACGGATTCCTGTTCAACAAGCCTTTCGACCTCATCAGCCACGAGGAGACCAGCACCGAGGCCAACGTGGAGTTTGAATATACGCACAACGGCAAGCACGACGGCTACCCGTTCCCCTTCCGCATGAACATTGTGTATGCCCTATCGGAAGACGGGTTTGAATGCGTGACCACCGTAAAAAACCTCGGCAAGGACCCCATGCCTTTCGGCGACGGATGGCACCCGTATTTCAAGACCGGTACGCTGGTAGACCGCCTGCAGCTGATATTGCCCGACTTTGAGGAACTGGAGATAGATGCCAACAAAATACCTACCGGCAAACGCAAGCCGTTTACCCGCTTTACAAACTTGGAAACCATTGGCAAAACGGAATTCGACACGCCCTTCGCCATCAAGGTAAAAGAGCGCGACGACACGGCCTATATACAACTATACGATCCCGATCGCGATTTCCAGATTACGCTGTGGCAGGAAATGGGCAAGGACAAGTACAACTTCTTCCAGATCTACATCCCCGAAGACCGCCAATCCATAGCCATAGAGCCGATGACCTGCGCCCCCGACGCGTTCAACAACGGCATCGGCCTCATCGTTATACAGCCCGGCGATACCTTTACGGGTACCTATGGCGTTACGTTGAAGTAAGGGGTTTGCTGTATTCACTTACGCTCCCTTTGTCATCCCGAGGCACGAGGGACCTTCTGAAAGAGAAAGTTGGGCTTGAGAAAAAGAGCACTGCCCCTGTACATGCTATGTAGAAAGTTCAGCGGTAATGCCTTTTCAGCCCACCGATGCCAGTAGGTCCTTCCTTCGTCAGGATGACATAGATTTAGCCGTTATAGCGTAGCCAACTATGAACCTCGGAAACAGTTTATTCCAAAAGAAACAACCCCTCTCTTAAAACAGTTTCCTTACAATATCGTCCGTAGTGATGCCTTCGGCCTCGGCTTTGTAGTTTTTCACCACGCGGTGGCGCAGTATGGGCAGGGCCACGGCGCGCACGTCCTCAATATCGGGCGAGTACTTGCCGTGCAGCACGGCATGGCATTTGGCACCCAGCACCAAAAATTGCGAAGCCCTAGGGCCAGCGCCCCAGCTTAGGTAGTTGTTTACGTCGGCAGTGGCCTTGGCGGTATTGGGGCGGGTTTTATGCGCCAGGGTAACGGCATATTCCAGCACGTTGTCGGCAATGGGCACTTTGCGTATCAGTTGTTGGAAAGCCACAATCTCGGCAGCGGTAAGCTGCTTCTCCACCTTTACATCTCGGCTGGTAGTGGTATTTTTTACTACCTGTACTTCCTCCTCGTAAGAAGGGTACTCCACCACAATGTTGAACATAAAACGGTCCAGCTGCGCTTCCGGCAGCGGGTAGGTGCCCTCCTGCTCTATCGGGTTTTGGGTGGCCAGCACAAAGAAAGGCTTATCCAGCTTATGGTTGTGGCCCGCTGCGGTAATAGTACGCTCCTGCATGGCCTCCAACAGGGCCGC
>CAYYZT010000175.1:5786-7142 GCA_964476015.1 uncultured Chitinophaga sp. | reverse complement strand
ATAAAATCCGCCTCAATGCCGTGGCTCCCGGCCCGTTCCCTACCAAAGGTGCGTGGGACCGCCTGCTACCGGGCGACCTGAAGGAATCCTTTGACCCGGCCCAAAAAGTACCCGTGGGCCGCAACGGCGAGCACCAAGAGCTTTCAAACCTTTGCGCCTATTTGGTTTCCGATTTCTCGGCCTACATCAATGGCGACTGCATTACCATCGACGGCGGTGAGTGGCTGAAAGGCGCGGGCCAGTTCAGCAACCTCGAAAAAGTAACCCCCGAAATGTGGGACATGCTGGAGCAATTTACGAGGGGAGCGAAATAGTTTTTGATTTTGTGGGTTATATCCCTCCCCAAACAGGTTTATTGCCATCTACGGGCATGGTCATATTGAGGAATGGGAATTTGACCCCGAAAAACCAGTATCCCACGTTTAGTCCGACATTATAGCCACCCCCTACCTGAAAAAAATCACGGAACAAGGAGATGTTTCCGCCCAAGCCTAGTTCGGGCGCGGCATTGTCGTCGAAATTGAGATAGGCAAAATGCACGCCTATGCCCGGATCGACAAAACGGTTGTAGAACACGTTTTTGCGGCGGATACATTTATCGAATCCTTTGAACAAAATACTGTACGAGGGAGCCGGCACGAATTTTTTGTCCGTTAGTCCGTCATCCTCGCTGCCAAAGTGGTCGGCAAAAGCCAAATATACCGTGGTGCGCAAATGTGGCACTACCATAAAAAGGTTAAACACACGGGCCTCAATCACTTCAGGCTCTTTGTTTTCTTTTGAAACCACTGCTAGCTTGAACACCAACTTATCGCCAGATTTTCTAACTCCCGCATTCTCCAACAGCAGTTCGGTTTGGGTAGGCAGGTTTTTAAAATCGAATTGTTTTACCTTCTCAGTAAACACTAATGCGGCATCATCCAACTGAACGCCCGACAAAAGATTTTGAATATTCTGCTGCAACGCTTTTAAATCGGCGGATTGCTCAAGTTTACCAACACATTCACTCACCTTCTCGATGAGCGTATTGAGCTTGCCTTGTTTTTCTGCGCTCAAACCCGTCACTTTATTTTTATAGTAGGCAACAAAAATCTTATTGTCGCCGACAAACTTCTTCGTTTTTTCCACCAATGCTTGCACATCGGCATCAATTTGGCTGAAAAATTCACTGGCATCCTTCGGCAATGTATTTCCTGAGTATTTACCGTTTAGCTCCTCAACAAAGGTTACGTACCCGTCTACGACATTTTGATGCATTTTTACAGAATCGGCCAATTCTTTCGGAAAAGCAGTTAAATCACTAAAAAAATCGCTGGAGGCACCTTTTATGCACTTGTAGCCTTCGTTTTCAGTGGC
>CAYYZT010000175.1:0-5776 GCA_964476015.1 uncultured Chitinophaga sp. | reverse complement strand
GATCAATAAAGCTTTTAGTTGGCCTCTGATATCCTGTTCTTTGGCCAAAATGGCCTTTGAAAGCTTGTCGTATTTCTCCAACTCCTTCTTTTCGTCTTCCGATAGCATATAGTCCCACCGTTGTACCACATAACGCTCTTGGTTTTCGTAATCATCAAAACCGGGCAAGTGCAAAGGCACGTTCTTTGCGCTGGTAGCCAACCAAGCCCCCAACATAATTTTTACGCCTTTTTCTTTCAATCTTTCCTCCAAAGTGCCAAGCAGATATTCGTATTCTTCTGCCATGGTAGCAAACATCGCTTCATACGAATTTCCGCTACCCAAATTTTTAAGCTTTGCAGAAAAGCGGTTTCTGAAACTGGATGTTTTCCATAGGTCATTAAATAATAGTTTCAGGGGATCCAGTGCCTTATCAAGCTTTTCCAGCTCATTTTTCTTGTCTGTACTGGTAGTGGCATCATTATATTGCTTTAATGTTGTAGCCAGTAGTCCCATGTATTTGTCCTTGGCATCCAACAGCGCGTTCAGTGATTTCAAATCGTTGAGCAAAACACTGTCATTGCCGGCAAATTTTTTCAAATGTACCGCAAGAGCGGTTTTGTCAATTTTGATTCCAACCCTACTATTGATATCAATTACACTATGCTTTTCATCATTAGGCATGGGGAAAGTTTTTCCATCGTCGTCAACCTCGGTAAAAGTGACAACCTGCCCCAATGACTGGAACGATAGAACGCATAGCAATGCAAGCATTGCCATGCTAAGGAAAGCCATGTTTCTCATGTGGTGATTTTTTAAGTGTGTTACCCTCCGGCATTTAGGAACGCGGTAAAAACTTCGCCTCTCATTTCCCCTTCATCCACGTTTAGGGCAGAAATCGGTATAATGTATCTCACTTGGTTATTAGCCGAAACGGAAACGGCCAGCGTGGTTTCGTTTATTGGCCCGCCTGATGTATTGGCCAAGCCCAGCACATCCAACAATATATGATTAGGGTTCTGCGCCCAAACTATCCTCCGAAATGCGGCATTGGTGCTGCTGGCCTCTAAGTCAGCAACATTAACAAATCTGGTGGTTTCAGGCTGGTTGCCTAGCACAACCAAAAGCAAATAAGGGCTTTCTAGCAGCTCTCTAAAGGCCGCTCTATCTTGCGCATTGCCAGCCAAGACAATAGTGTTTTGCAAGGGCATATATATGGATTAGGTGCCGTATAATACCCAAACATAAATATTTAATTTTTAATTGCAAATTATTAATCAAAATATTTAGACTGCTATATTAATTTACGTCGATTATATGGGTGGGCGCAGCGAACTAGGCTTGTTGCCCGGAGGGGCGGGCGTGTCTTTTTTGCGGGCAAAGATGTAGCAGAGCACCAGCGATGCCACAAATGCCACCGCAATTCCCCAAAGTATGCTCATCAATATTTGCCACACCACTATGCCAGCAATAACGCCCAGCGTTATGCCCAGCGCGGCTTTCAGTTTGGTGGATGGTTTCGTTTCCCTCATGGCTTGTGTTTTGCGGTTGGGTAAGGCATAAACCGTGCCTTTTGTTTGGTTATTTGTTATTAGGTATTGGTTACGGGTTAAACCAACGTTATAATCTTTACTATGAAAAACCTATTGCTTTTGGCCTTGATGGCTTTCGGGTTTACCGTGGATGCGCAGGATATGCAGCAAAAGAAATACTCCAAAACCCCAACGGGCTACTTAATGGTATTGACCCAAGGCGATAACCTTTTCGAGCACCTCGAAGCATTTGCCAAGGCGGAAAACATCCCTTCTGCCAACTTTAGCGGCATGGGTTTCGTAAACATCACGTTCGGTTTTTTCGATGCCAAAACACAGCAATACAATCCCAAAGATTTCAAGGACATGGAACTAGGCCAGTATGAACGGTTCCATTGCTTGGCAAAACGGCAAGCCATCGCTCCATGCCCACGGCGTGGTGTCGGGTAAGGATTTTCAGGTGCACGGCGGGCATATACTCGCCGCCACGGTAGGTACGGGTTCGTTGGAACCAGCGGCGGCTCGTCCGCGCTGAAAGCGCAGATGCTGTAACCTTGAGCCTTCAGCTCACCACGCAATACCCTTGCCCAACAATTAACACAATTTACCTGCCGTGATCAATCGTCTATCGCCCATCCACCAAATATTTTCATAATTTTGCCCCAAACCCTTTACCCCTATGGCTCACCAAGCCGGCAAACAAGGCACCAAACGTAGCAAACCCTCTTATGCATATGCCGTGGTGAGCGTTACCCTCACGCTGTTTATGCTGGGGCTGGTGGCCAGTTTGATATTGTATAGCGAGAGCGGGGCGCGTTTCCTGAAAGAGCAGATTGAGATTAACCTGGAACTGAAGCCCACCGCCAACGAGGTGGATATACTGCAACTGCAAAAGAAACTGGAGAAAGAGCGTTACATAAAATCGAGCAAGTATTACAGCAAAGAAGATGCGGCCAAATTGATGATGGAGGAAATGGGTGCCGATATCAACCTGCTGGGCTACAATCCTTACTTTGCCAAGATTGCCCTGCATTTCAACGCCGATTATACCCAAAAAGACACCCTTGACAAAATAGCCGCCGACTTAAGGCAAAACCCGTTGGTGGCCGACGTATATTACGAGAGCAATGCCGTGGTATTGGTAGACAAAGGGCTGAAACAGGCGGGCTACGTAATAGGCGGCATCGGTTTGCTGGTGCTTATTATTTCGCTTACGCTTATCGACAATACCATTAGGCTGATGATGTACTCCAACCGCTTCCTTATCAAGAGCATGCAGTTGGTGGGTGCCACGCGGTGGTTCATCATCAAGCCGTTTATCATGCGCGGGCTGCTTAATGGGTTTATTAGTGGCACTATAGCCATTTTGGGCTTGATGGGGGCCATTTATTGGTACATGTACGCCTACCCCAACATGGTGCTGGATATACCGCTGCTTAGCTTTGCTGCCGTGTTTGCGGGGGTTATGGTTACGGGGCTTTTTATCTCCACCATCAGCACTTGGCGCGCGGTGAGCAAATATCTTACCTTGAAATTGGACGAGCTTTATTAAATTTGTGGCCATGAGTATTTTACAAACCAAGAAAAACGTGGTGGTTGAAACCAAAACCACCGGCACCGCCGCCGACCGCAAACCGATGTTTGCCCCCATCAACTATATTTTGATGGCAGCGGGCATGGCCCTGATGGTGCTAGGCTACGTGCTGATGGTAGGCGGCAGCAGCGATGCCAATCCGGCCGAATTTAATGCGGCGGAGAAATACAGCTTTGTGCGCATCACGCTTTCGCCCATCCTTATTTTGGCAGGCTTGGCCCTGCAGATACCCGCAATACTGTGGCGCGCTAAGCAATGAGTTGGCTGGAAGCGTTGATACTCGGCATCATACAAGGTCTTGCCGAGTTTTTGCCCATTAGCAGCAGCGGCCACGTTGCTTTGGGCACGGAGTTGTTGGGCATTGAGCAAACGGGCGAAGAAAACATGCTCTTTACCGTGGTGGTACATTTAGCTACCGCCCTCAGCACCATTATTATTTTCCGCAACGATATCTGGCAAATCATCAAAGGACTTTTCGCTTTCAAGTGGAACGAAGAGACCCAGTTTGCCGTAAAAATCATCATTTCCATGATACCCGCCGTGGCAGTCGGTTTGTTGTTTGAAGAACAACTGGATGCTTTTTTCGAGGGGCAGGTAGTGTTTATCGGCTTTATGCTGCTGTTAACTGGCCTGTTGCTGTTTTTGGCCGATAGGGCCAAGGCTACGGGCAAGCCGGTAAGTTTCCCCAATGCCGTTATTATCGGCATTTCGCAGGCCATTGCCATATTGCCGGGCCTCTCCCGTTCGGGCACTACCATTTCCACTTCGGTGCTGTTGGGCGTGGATAGGACCAAGGCCGCACGGTTCTCTTTTTTGATGGTAATTCCGCTTATTTTGGGTAAAATATGCAAGGATTTGATGGAGGGGGAGTTTGCCACCAGTGGCGAAAATATGTTGCCTTTGGCGGTGGGCTTTATAGCCGCCTTCGTAGTGGGTTTGGTTTCTTGTAAGATAATGATACAGTTGGTGCGCAACAGCAAGCTCAAATACTTTTCCGTTTATTGCTTTGTGGTGGGCACCGCCGCCATTGTGCTCGGTTACTTATACGTATGATTTTCGGTAAAAACTCCACGGATTTCGATTTCCAGTCCGGCAAAACCATCCTGATCGACAAGCCGCTCGATTGGACTTCCTTTGATGTGGTGAACAAGCTGAAACATGCCACCAAAGCCAAAACGGGCCATGCCGGTACGCTCGACCCGCTGGCCACGGGTTTGGTGATACTCTGCACGGGCAAAATGACCAAGGGCATACAGGAACTGCAAGACCAAGACAAGGAATACACCGGCACCATCTGCCTCGGTGCCACCCGCCCCAGCTACGACCAAGAGACCGAAATAGACCAAACCTACGATACTGCCCACATTACCCCAGAAGCCATACACGAGGCCACCAAGCAGTTTTTGGGCGAGATTGACCAAATACCGCCCGTGTTCTCCGCCATTAAAATGGACGGAAAAGTGGCATACAACCTCGCCCGAAAAGGCAAGGAAGTAGAGATGAAAAGCCGCCGCATCACCATCCACGAGTTCGAGATAACGGGCATTGAAATGCCGTTGGTACACTTTAGGGTGCGATGCAGCAAGGGTACCTATATCCGTTCGTTGGCATACGATTTCGGCAGGGCACTCCATAGCGGGGCTTATCTGCACGATTTGCGCCGTACCCGAAGCGGAAACTTCAAGGTGGAAGATGCTTGGACAATACCCGAAATAACGGAGTACCTCTTTGCCCACAAAGACCTAATTTTGCAGCATGCGGGTATTCAGAAACGTTGACGGCTTACCGGAATTCCAAAACGGGGTGCTCACCATCGGCACCTTCGACGGGGTACACCTTGGCCACCAGCAAATCATCAAGCGCATCAACCAACTGGCCGCCGATAGCGGCGGCGAAAGCATCATCCTTACCTTTCACCCGCACCCGCGCCTGGTGGTGAACCCCAACGATACCAGCCTCAAGCTGCTGAACACGCTGGAAGAAAAAATAGCCCTGTTGGAACATTACGGGGTACACAACCTCATCATCGCCCCTTTTTCCGTGGCCTTTTCGCAGCTTACCGCAAGGGAGTATGTGGAGGATTTCCTTTGGAAAAACATCCGCCCCCAAAAAGTAGTAATCGGGTACGACCACCATTTCGGCAACAACCGCGAGGGCGGGCTGGAGCTGTTCCAGCAAATGGGCGCGGAACTGGGTTTTGAGGTGGAAGAAATAGCCAAACAAACCGTGGACGACCTTGCCGTAAGCTCCACCAAGGTACGGGCCGCCCTGCAAGCGGGCGACATGGCGCAGGCCAACAACCTGCTTGGCCACCCATACAGCCTGCACGGCACGGTGGTGGAAGGCCACCAAATGGGTCGCCAACTGGGCTTCCCCACGGCCAACATCCATCCTGATAACCCGAACAAGCTCATCCCTGCCCAAGGGGTGTATGCCGTAAGGGTACGGGTAAACGGCATTCTTCACAACGCCATGCTCAACATTGGCAACAACCCCACGTTTGCCAATCGTGCCGCCAGCATAGAGGCACACATTTTCGATTTCGACCAAGACATTTATGGTGCCACCATCGAAAGCCTTTTCATCCAACGCCTGCGCGATGAACTGAAATTCGACACCGTGGAGGCCCTCGTCGCCCAAATAAAAGACGATGAAGTGGTGAGCAGGAAAA
>CAYYZT010000174.1:1629-7167 GCA_964476015.1 uncultured Chitinophaga sp. | reverse complement strand
ACAGGCAGCCCAACAATCCTATTACAAACAAACACTTCACGTTGCAAAAGTACGGCGAAGCTTTGTAATGGGCTCAAGCTTTTGTAGGTGACAGTAAATATTTGCGGTAATCGTAGGTGGGATATAGTGCCAGAGGGCCGTCCAACAATTCGGTTATAGGCACCCAAACACCCAACAATTGGTCGTTTCCTTCGGTAATAGTTAGTGTGGGCTGCCCTATCAGTTGCTTATTGGCCAAGGTGCCAGAGTACAGGAAGCATATCTCATGGTGCGGCCTGCCATCATAATCAAACAGGTTTTCAAACACATCCAACAGTTGCGGGTTTTCCACCGTGGTGCCCAGCTCTTCGGTCATTTCGCGTTGCAAGGCGGCTTCGGTGGTTTCGCCAAACTCCACGCCACCGCCCAACAGAAAATAGAAATACTGTTGAGCATGTTCATTAAAATACTTGCATACCAACGCTTTGCCTTCATGCTGGAAAAGGCACATTACCCTAACACGTATCTTATACATATTGGCTGTTAAACTGTAGTCCGTCGTTCAAAATTATACCTCGAACAGGATACCCACGGGGCAGTGGTCGCTGCCGAGCACATCGCTTTGCACAAAGGCATCTTTTACCCTACCCTTAAGCCCTTGGCTCACAAAGAAATAATCAATACGCCAGCCCACGTTTCGGTCGCGGGCACGGAAACGTTGGTCCCAGTAAGAATAGAGCCCGGCTGTTTCGGGCTGATAAATACGTAGCGTGTCAATATAGCCGTGGGCCACCAGCTTATCTACCCAAGCCCTCTCGATGGCCATAAAACCGCTGGTGTTCACGTTTTCCTTGGGGCGGGCCAAGTCGATGGGTTGGTGGGCGGTGTTCACGTCTCCACAAACAATCACCTCCTTACCTTTTGAACGCCAAGCTTCTGCATGTTCTAAAAAAGCATCATAAAAATCCATCTTGAATTGTAGCCTCTCTGGGCCGGAGCCGCCGTTGGGAAAATAGATACCGTACACTACAAAGTCTTGATATTCAGCGCAAATAATACGGCCTTCTTTATCAAACTCCTCTCTTGCCCCAAAACCCGTACTGATACTCAAGGGTTTGTGTTTGGCGAACAAGGCAACACCGCTGTAGCCCTTCCTTTCGCCGCAACTGAAGATACATTCGTAGCCAGGTATGCAGGTAACGTGCTCCGGGATTTGGTCCAAATGGGCTTTGGTTTCCTGAAGAAACACAATATCAGCATCTTGTGCATTAAACCAATCCATAAAGCCTTTGTTCTGCACGGCGCGGATACCGTTCACGTTCCAAGAAAGCATTTTCCAGAGGGCCATAAATTCCGTATTTTTGAATGGGCAATATTAAGCATTTTGCCCCTGCTTAAATACCGCAATTGCGACATTTTTGAGCTATTGCGACATTTTTTTGAGGCATTTTTACGATAAAATGGCCCAGTTTACCGCAAAATTGAGGTATAATATCGCGCAATTTGAGGTAAAGAACGATTTAGCCTCTTCGATTCAAAAAAAGTCAATTTGAGTTGCCGGAAGTGTCGGTTTCCGCCATCAATTTTTCATACATCCGCTCCAGTGCCAAATTTCGGGAGTTGAGCAAGTCGCCTTTAAATTTTAGCAGCAGCGTGTGGGCAGCCACTGCTGGCACATGGTCGAAATGGTACTCTGCCCAAGTGCGTTTGCCAAGTTTTTGGGCATAATCTTTATCGTACTCCGTGGTTAGTGCAAGCCTTTCGCTTAGGTAAATAGAATCTTCCCGCTCCCAAACCGGCAATCCAAGAATGGTTTGCCGGGCGTTCTCCAAATAGTTTTCCAGTATGCTGCCGCCCCCGTCCGTTACCATGAGCCTCGTAACCAGTTCATAATCTTTCTTTTCCGCCCGTTCCATTATGGGTATCAGGCTATCCAAGTAAACTAAAACAGGGTCGGTAGCCACCGCCATTAGGGTAAGGGATTGCGGGTATTCGGGCCGTGTAGTATCGTTGAGAAAAGGGGTGAGTTTCGCCACCAACTCCTTGGTTATTTGTTCGTTTTGCTGTATGCCAGCGTCAAATCCATCGCTAACCATTTGGAATTCTTGCAAAACTATCGGCTGTTGCCGATGGTTATAGGCCCACCAAGCAAAACCCGCCACAAACAACACGGCGGCGATAATAATGTAGTGGATGGCGGATAGTTTTTTCATGCCCTTTGTTTTCAATACAAAAATATCATTTCTCCACAATTCCCATTAAAACCAAATTAATGTTGTACCAAAATTTGGACACGTGGAATTTATTCCTGTAAATTTGAGTGAACTGTAAATTATACACTACCATGCCACGCATATTGATTGTCGACGACGAAAAGGCCATCCGCAAAACCATGCGGGAGATACTGGAATACGAAGGCTATGCCATCGATGAGGCCGAAGACGGCCAGCAGGGTATCGACATGATAAAGGAGGGCGAATACGATGCCATTTTGCTCGACATCAAAATGCCGAAACTGGATGGCATGGAGGTGCTGAAGCTGGCACTGGAACACTCTGCCGATGCGCCCATCATTATGATTAGCGGCCACGCCAATATTGAAACGGCCGTGGATGCGGTGAAAAAAGGCGCGTACGACTTCATAAGCAAGCCGCCGGATTTGAACCGCCTGCTCATTACCATCCGCAATGCGCTGGAAAAATCAAACCTGGTTACGGAAACCAAGGTGCTGAAACGCCGCGTAACCAAAACGCGAGAAATTGTGGGCGAATCGCCGAGCATCCGCAAAATAAAAGAAACCATAGAGCGCGTGGCACCTACCGATGCCCGCGTGCTGATAACCGGCGAAAACGGCACGGGCAAGGAACTGGTGGCCCGCTGGATACACGAGCGTAGCCAACGTGCAGAGGGGCCATTGGTGGAAGTGAACTGTGCCGCCATACCTACGGATTTGATAGAAAGCGAGCTTTTCGGCCACGAGAAAGGTGCCTTTACATCGGCCATCAAACAGCGCATCGGCAAGTTTGAACAGGCCAACGGGGGCACGCTGTTTATGGACGAGATTGGCGACATGAGCCTCTCCGCCCAAGCCAAGGTGTTGCGTGCCCTGCAAGAAAACCGCATTACCCGCGTGGGCGGCGACAAGGATATACCCGTAAACGTGCGCATAGTTGCGGCTACCAATAAGGATTTGATTAAAGAGATAGAGGCCGGAAACTTCCGTATGGATTTGTACCACCGCCTAAGCGTTATCCTCATCCACGTGCCGTCGCTCAACGAACGGAAGGACGACATACCGCTGTTGGCGGAGCGTTTTGTAAAGGAAATTTGCGAGGATTATGGGGTGAACAAAAAAACCATCACGCCCAAGGCCATCGTGGAACTGCAAAACATAAACTGGACGGGCAATATACGCGAGCTGCACAACATACTGGAACGCTTGGTGATACTAACACCCGACAACAAGATAACCGAGGAGGAGGTAACGCAGTTTGTGCCGAACGTGAACCCATCCTTCAACCCGACGGACTACTTTGAGCAGTTTACCAAATTCCAGGATTTTAAAGACCACATGGAGAAGCTGTTCATTGAGCACAAGCTGAAGAAGAACAACTGGAACGTATCGAAATCGGCCGAGGAGATTGATATACAGCGCAGCCACTTGTACAACAAAATAGAGAAGTACGATTTGAAGCGGGCAAACTAGCCAGTAGTGCAGTGATTAAAAACAAGATGCCGAAACATTGTTTCGGCATCTTGTTTTTACAGCATCTTGTGGTATTGAACGCCGCCCCAAAGGGGCATCATACGTATAGCCAAGGGGCAACGCCCTCGGTAAAGAATGCGGGAAAGCGTTAGTCAATACACCGGCTCCACGCTAAAACCCTTTTTGCGCAACAGTTCTATCACGCCTTCTTTACCGGGCAAGTGGCCCGCGCCAATGGCCACAAAGGTCGATTCCTTTTTAATGAGCTTGGCAATGCGGTCGGCCATGGTATAGTTGCGGTCCACCAGCAACAGCTTGTTCACCTTTTGGTTGCTGTTGGTTTCCACCAGCTTGGCTATCTCGCTCAACTGCTGCTTTTGATAGTATTTCAGCAGCTTTTGCTCCATTTTTTTGTTTTTGCCGAAGCCGTCCACGGCTTCCAGCACCAAGTCCAGTTGTTCGCGAATGGTAAGCCCGTCCAATGCGTTTATCTGTTCTTCCAGTGTTTCTATGCCCACCACGTTTTTCTCGTTCTGCTTCGCTTTAAGAAACAGGTGTTCATCAAGAAAATGCTCATTGTCCACGCTCATGCCCGTGCCCGACATGATGATGTACAGAAATACGGGCTTTATTTGCTTGAAATAATCCAGTTTAAACCCAAACTCCTTTTTGAGAAAATTGTCGATTTTCTTCAGTTCATCGGGCTTCAGGTGGTTTTCTATTCTATAGTCCTTATCGGCCACCATCATTTTAAATATATCCTTGTAGATGTCCGGCTCCAAGGCTATTTCCATGGCAAAAGTGCGGCACGTATCGAAGGCATTGGTCATGTTCTTGCTAAAATCGAACGCCCGCTTGTCTTTTACGTGCATGGTGCCGAACAGGTATGACTTGTGCGCTATGCCGTTGCCCGATATTTCCCAAAGCAAACTGTTGGGGGTGGTGTTCTTTTGGCCGAAACTGATGATAGGCAGCATGGCCACTGCCGCCAGCCACAACAAACCAATATGTATTAAGCGCGTTTTTGTAGTAACTTTGCCCATAGTAGTATCAAGTACCGAGTATCAAGTATAAAGAAGGCATATCACCCACTCCTATACATACACTCACATCCGTAACAACAGCGAAAAATAACAAATTCCGTGCTAAAGTTTGGAATTAGTTAACCAGTTGATTGGTTATCGGTTGGTTGATGTACAATACGAGATGGATGGTTTGCCGCAAAAAGATTGATGCGTAATGGTTAATAATTTAATGGCTATTGTTATAATATGCCTATAAATTGCACACCGCACTTGATACCGGATACTAATACTTGCTACCAAAATGATAATGATCGACAACATCCTCGTATCGAGCGAGGTAATAGGGAAACAGTTTGTGTGCAACCTGAGCGCCTGCAAGGGCGCTTGCTGCATAGAAGGTGAAAGTGGTGCGCCGATGGAAGATTTCGAGGTGGAAATCATGCAGCGCGACTACGATAAATTCAAGCCCTACATGACCGCCGAAGGTATTGCCGAAGTAGAGGCCCGAGGCATGTATTACATGGAAGACGGCGTGGCCAAAACCACCCTCATAGGTGGCGAGGGCGGCCCGTGCGCCTACGTAAACTATAAGGACGGCATTACGTTTTGCGGCATTGAGAAGGCTTGGGAAGAGGGCAAACTGGATTTCCGCAAGCCGGTATCGTGCCACCTCTACCCTATCCGGGTAAAGGAAAGCCACGATGTGGTGTTTGTCAACTATTTCGAGTGGGATATTTGCGACCCGGCCTGCGCCTTGGGCGAGGCATTGCAGGTACCGGTGTACCGTTTTCTGCGCGAACCGCTCATTCGCCAAAGCGGCGAATGAGC
>CAYYZT010000174.1:0-1619 GCA_964476015.1 uncultured Chitinophaga sp. | reverse complement strand
ATTCGCCGCTTTGGCGAAGAGTTTTATGAAGTGCTGGACGAAACCGTGAAATATGCCGAAGCCAACCCCGATGCGGGGGAGGTGATGGAGATTGAGGGGATGGATTAGCCTGTGCTAGTGTACGTCTATACCGTCAAAAAATATTTCCGAAATAACGGTATCCTCATACTTTTTGCCGGGATAAACTTCCATGATTTCGAATTTTAGCGTCCACTCTTTTTTCAAATCCGGATCATACCCCAAAGCTATGTCAAACGATTGTTCGCACCGGCAATTTTCCATATGCAGGATTGCAACAGCTTTATCGTTAAAATAGAGTTTTAGCTTTTTTGGCCTGCCGTTGTTTTCCCAATCGGTTTGGCTTTTTACATAGCCGTTTGCCACAAACACCGAAGTTATGCGAGGGCTGCCCGCTTGGAAATGATATACCAAGTATTCGCCCACCCCATTGCCCGGCACACCCTCTGCCCAAGCATTTTTATAACTGAAATCATGCGCGTTCCCTGGCTCGTAAGTTATTTCGCCATGGCTAGATAAGAATGATGATGCTTCCACCAATTCTGGGCCGCCGCCGCAGTACCAGCTACAGCCATCGCCTTCTGTATCCCAATAAGGTGTCTGCAACTCACCGATGTGCTCGTCATAATAAGCCAGTTCTTGGGGCGTAAGCTTCTCAGGTATGTAATCGCTATCCATTTTGGCATAAAGCACATCCATTTTGGCCTCCATAACCTTATAGGCTTTCTCCCCTTCGGCAGAAAAATGGAGCGGAACGGTTGCCGGGTATAAATTTTGAATGGTTTGGCTATAACTGGATATACTAACAGTTAAAGCAAACAACAGTATTTTTATATGCATTTGATGCCTTTTGGCACAAATTAGCACTTCCATTTTCAAATCCCCAAATTTTCAAATTTCCGGACTGCCCCGTGCAACCCCCGCACCGTTTTCACCGTTATAACAGCACACACCTAACTTACCCCTGAAACCCTGCCTGTATAATGAGTGTTAAACCGTTTATGGTGGATCTCCATTGCCACCCTAACCTAAAATCCTTCCATTCCGGCCACCCAGAACCCAAGTGCGATATGTGGGATTGCATTGACCACAGCACTGCCAATACGGGTTTCCTAAGGCTGATACGCAAAAACAGCGCACAGGTGCTCAAGCAGTCGCAAGCCAACATGCACGCCCTGCACGAGGGCAGCGTGCGGGTCATCAACCTATCGCTATACCCCATGGAGCACGGTTTCCTCCGCATTCGCGATGTGCCAAGCCTGATGATAGGCAAAAACAACGGCGAGCAGATGATAAGCCTGATAACGGGCATGGACCCGAAACGGGTAAAATACCTGCGCACCACCGATCACCGCTATTTTGACGACCTACAGAAAGAATACACCTACGTACGCGACGGGCAGGGCACCGGGCCCGATGGCAAACTGGCCTATAAAATAGTGAACAGCTACCAAGAGCTTCAGCAAGTAATAAACAAAGAGCCCGACACCGTAGCCGTAATTATGAGCATTGAAGGTGCCCATGCCTTCGGTTGCGGGGTAAAAGCTACCGAAAAAACATCCATAGAGGAGCTAAAGGCCCAACTGAGCGAGAACATCCGC
>CAYYZT010000173.1:0-7192 GCA_964476015.1 uncultured Chitinophaga sp. | reverse complement strand
CTTGCCCATCTTTTGCCCGTTGATGGTTACCATGTTGTTGTGCATCCAGTAGCGCACGGGTTCTTTGCCGCAAGAGGCCACGGATTGGGCTATTTCGCATTCGTGGTGCGGAAAAAGCAAATCCATGCCGCCGCCGTGTATGTCAAATGTCTCGCCCAAATACTTGGTGCTCATGGCCGAACACTCTATGTGCCAGCCCGGAAAACCCTCGCCCCAAGGGCTTGGCCAACGCATGATGTGCTCCGGCTCGGCTTTCTTCCAAAGGGCAAAATCGGCTTTGTTGCGTTTGATTTCCTGTCCTTCGAGTTCGCGCTCGCTGGCCTGTAACTCTTCCAGCACCCGGCCAGAGAGCTTGCCGTAGTGGTACTGTTCGTTGTATTTCATTACGTCGAAATATACGGAGCCGTCAACCACATATGCCAAGCCAGCCTGTATAATGGCTTGGGTCATGTTTATCTGCTCAATGATGTGCCCCGAAGCGGAAGGTTCAATACTGGGCTGCACCGTGTTCAGGGCATCCATTGCCTCGTGGTATTTAATGGTGTAGTGCTGCACCACCTCCATCGGTTCCAACTGCTCCAATCGGGCCTTCTTGGCTATTTTGTCCTCGCCCTCGTCTGCATCGTTTACCAAGTGGCCCACATCGGTAATATTGCGCACGTAGCGCACCTTGTAGCCCAAGTGGCGCAGGTAGCGCACCACCACATCGAACGTAATGGCCGGGCGGGCATGGCCCAAATGCGGCTCGCCGTATACGGTAGGGCCGCATAGGTACAAGCCCACGAAAGGCGGTTTAATCGGTTCGAAAAGCTCTTTTTGCCTCGTAAGGCTGTTGTAGATATATATGCCCGTACTCATAACGCCCAAAGATAAGCAAGGTTTTGCACGTGTGACGGGCTAGAGGGTTATTTTGCGTTAACTCACACCGCCGCCGCCTTTACCTGCTCCACCACGCGCTCATAGTAGTTTTCGTAAATGGGCAGTATGTTGGGCAAAGAAAACTTTTTCGCTTGGGCGTAGGCATTCTTGCGGAACTGCTCCAATTGCTCGGTGTTGCTCAACAGATTGATAGTGTGCTGGGCCATATCGTCCACGTCGCCCACGTTGCTTAGGTAGCCCGTTTGGCCGTGGATGTTGATTTCGGGCAATCCGCCCGTGTTGGACGAGATAACGGGCACTTCGCAGGCCATGGCCTCCAACGCCGCCAAACCGAAGCTCTCGCTGGCGGAAGGTATCATAAACACGTCGCTAATGGCCAACAATTCTTCAATGGCCTCCTGTTTGCCAAGAAACCTCACGCCATGGCACACATCCAGTTCGCGGCAAAGTTGCTCCACGGCGCTGCGGTCGGGGCCGTCGCCTACCAAAAGCAGCTTGGCGGGTACTTTTTCAATGACCTTTTTATAAACCCGCACCACGTCTTTCACCCGCTTTACTTTACGGAAGTTGGACACGTGTATCATGATTTTCTCCCCTTCGGGCGCGATGGCCTTGCGGAAATGCTCCTTATTGGTCTTGCTGAAACGGTCGAAATCGATAAAGTTGGGGATAACCTCTATGTCACGCTTTATTTTGAAGTATTGATACGTCTCATCTTTCAGGTTTTGCGATACGGCCGTAACGCCGTCGCTCTGGTTGATGCTGAAGGTTACTACCGGCTCATAGGTAGCATCTTTGCCCACCAGCGTAATATCCGTGCCGTGCAGGGTGGTGATTACGGGGATGTGAATGCCCTGTTCGCGCAAAATCTGCTTGGCCAAATAAGCCGCTGAGGCGTGCGGTATGGCGTAATGTACATGGATAAGGTCCAACCCCTGGTATTTGGTCACGTCCACCAGTTTGCTGGTGAGCACGGTTTCGTAGGGGGCGTAGTCGAACAGCGGGTAATCGGCGATATTTACCTCATGGTAAAAGAGGTTGTTGCTAAAGTGGTCGAGCCGGAAAGGCTGTTTGTAGGTAATAAAGTGTACTTGGTGGCCTTTGTCGGCCAAGGCTTTTCCAAGCTCGGTGGCCACCACGCCACTACCGCCATAGGTGGGGTAACATACAATGCCAATTTTCATAATCGGGGTTAGGGTTGCTAAGTTAACTTGTTTGGCGATGCAAAAGTTCTTTTGGGTGGTAGCAAGTAGTGAGTATCAAGTATCAAGACAAGAGGTTGTTTGATAAAGAATTGACAATTAAGAAGAAAAGGAGAAAGGCTAGGAATTTTTTAACAGTAACACGGGCGTACTTGATGCTTGATACTCGCTACTTGATACTAATAACACTTAACTTAGCAGCGAGCGATTCAAATCAATTATGAGTTATTTCCAGCCGACACGATTCGATGTAATGCCCCCGGTAATCAAAAACCTGATTATCATCAATGTGCTATGGTATATTGCCGTTTTAGTTTTTGATGACAGTACTGCCACATACATTGGTAGAATGTACCAGTGGTTTGGCATGTATCCTTTTGGGTCCGATGGTTTCAAGCCATATCAAATGGTTACTCACATGTTTATGCATGGCGGCATCGGGCACATCTTCTTTAACATGTTTGCTTTGTGGATGTTCGGGGCACCGCTTGAAAACACATGGGGGCCGAAGCGTTTTTTAACTTTTTATTTGGTTACCGCATTGGGTGCGGCATTGTTGCACCAAGGCGTTAATGCTTTTGAGATTTATCAATTAAAACAATTAGCCGCCGAAGGCAATATACAAGCTAGTATTGATATCGCAGCTAAGATGGCTATCCCTACCGTGGGTGCCTCAGGTGCGGTGTTCGGGGTGCTGTTGGGCTTCGGTATGCTGTATCCCAACCAACAGATACTCATTTACTTCCTGTTCCCCATCAAGGCCAAGTATTTCGTGATTATCTACGGCGCGATAGAGCTGTTTATGGGCATCCAAAACAACCCTGCGGACAACGTGGCGCACTTCGCGCACCTCGGTGGCATGTTATTTGGGTTCATCCTCATCAAAATCTGGCAGCGAGACAGGAGGCATTTCTATTAGTATCAAAGACACATCCAGATAATCTTTACCGATTAACTGATGAACCAATCAACCGATTAACCAAAGCATGAGTATCGGCAACAGTATATGGGATGATTTCAAACGCACCGTGAACAGCGGCAACACCATCAGTATACTGCTGATTGTGAACGTGTGCATGTTTATCTTGATCAACCTTCTCAAGGTTATCGATAAACTGTTTGTAGAAGGGCCGGATGGTGCTTTCTATGCCCCGGTTATGGAGCAGATACTGCTGCGTGCCGAAATCATGGGTCTACTTACGCATCCGTGGACACTGATTACCCATATGTTTGCCCATGAAGGCATCTTTCATTTGGTGTTCAACTTGTTGTTTCTCTATTGGTTCGGGCGCATCATACAAGAGTTTATCGGCAATCGGCACTTATTGCCGATGTATATTCTGGGTGGTTTGGCGGGGGCTTTCCTCATGGTGCTTTCCTACAACATATTTCCCGGCCTACAATCGGAAATAGCTTATGTGCGGGCTTTGGGCGCATCGGCCGGGGTTATGGCCATAGTGGTGGGCGCGGCTACGCTGGTGCCCAACTATACGGTTTTTTTGATACTGTTGGGCCCCGTGAGGCTAAAGTATATTGCACTGGTGCTGGTGCTGCTTGATATAGTGGGCGTTGCGGGCCTTAACGGTGGCGGGGCCATAGCCCACTTGGGCGGGGCCTTGATGGGCTTTATCTACATCCGCCAGTTGCAGGTGGGGCACGATTGGGCCGTGCCGTTCGATAGGATGCTTTCCTTCTTCCGAAACCTGTTTAGCGGCAAGCCCAAGGGGCCACGCATGGTGTACAAGCGCGAAACCGTTTCTGAGAACAAGGCCGCCAATCAAGGCCCTAAAGACCAAGCCCGTATCGATGCCATACTGGACAAGATAAACCAATCGGGCTACGACAGCCTCACCAAAGAAGAAAAGGAGTTTCTTTTCCGTTATAGCAACAAAGACTAGCTAGCCATGCGCAAGGCATTAACGGGGTTGTGGGTGTTGCTGTTGCTGTTGGGGTGCAGCGGCTATTTGCTGTCGTGCCTTGCCCCTTTCCTGCACCCCCGCTCTTATCCTATATTGGGTATTATCGGCTTAGGGTTCCCCTTGTGTTTTGCGGGTTTGTTCGCCCTGCTGTGGGTGTCTTTCTTCATTAACCGAAAGCATGCTGCCATTATTGCGGTGTGCCTACTGTTGGGCAGCTACAACCTATACAATTACGTGTCGTTTTTTCCATCGGTAGACACAACGCCCAAGGGCTACCGCGAAGTGAGCATCCTTACTTGGAACGTGAAAAACTTTGACCTATACAGTTGGAGCAACAACGTACGGGTTAAGCAGCAGATAATGGACCTTTTTCATAAAGAAGACCCTGACATATTGGTGCTGCAAGAGTTTTATACTGACGATACCAAAAACTACAACACCCTGCAAGAACTGCGCAAAACCTACCCCTACGTGCATTTCCGTAAAGCGGTAACACTGTACAAAACCAAGTATTGGGGGTTAGCCACGTTCAGCAAATATCCCATTAAAAAAGAAACGGCCATACGGTTTAAAAACTCCAAGCATAACATGGCCATCGTGAGCCAAATAGAGGTTGAAGGATATCGTTTCAATCTATACAACGTGCATCTGCAAAGCATCCAGTTCGACGGTACGGAACATGAGCAAATGGAGCGGGTAAGTGAGCAGGGCGATGCCAGAGCTTTCCCGATAAAGCAAATACTGGGCAAATTGAAGCGTGGTTACGAAAAACGCGGCCATCAGGCCGATACGTTGGTAGCCCACATGCTATCGAGCAAACTGCCATCGGTGGTGTGCGGCGATTTCAACGATTCGCCCAATTCCTACGCCTATCTTACCTTGCGGAAAAATTTGCAGGACGCTTTCCGAAAAGATGGGCGCGGCATTGGCAACACCTACAACGGCCCGTTCCCCTCGTTGCGTATTGACTACATATTGCCGCACGAGGATTTTCCGGTAATAGACTACCAAGTGCTGCGCGAAGACCTGAGCGACCACTATGCCGTAAAAGCGGTAATTGCGATACCACCCGCCCCAAAGGATTAACAAAGCTTTAAGTTTGCGCCAGGGCATAAAATTTGGTGCTTGGTAATGAAAATTTTGCTATTTTTAACCTTTGGCGAAAATGCCACACTAAGCCCTATGCTCCCTATCAAACGCACGCTGGCTTTATTGTTTTGCTCTTGCCTTTGGATGGCATCCAATGCGCAGGACATTCATTTTTCGCAATACTTTGCCTCGCCCATGGTGTTGAACCCGGCCCTTGTGGGCAGCTTCAACGGTGATTTTAGGGCGACGGCCAACTTCCGTACCCAGTATTTTAAAAACGATTGGAGCAGTGCCAACGCCACATACATGACGTATGCGGCAGGGGTGGACGCGGCCTTCTTCCGCAAGAAGCTGAACCCTGACCAATTCGGCGCTGGCATACAATTCTACAGCGACCGGGCCGGCGACGGGGGCCTTACCACTACCGCCATCAATGCCACCATAGCCTACCACAAAACGGTGGACCGCTATGAAAGGCACAGCATCTCGCTCGGCTTGCAGGGCGGTATTATCCAAAAGCGCATCGATTTTACCAAGCTTACCTTCGAATCGCAATTCAATGGCCTTGATGGGTTTGATCTTACAGGTGCCAACGGCGAGAACTTTACGCAAACATCCATGATTTACCCGGATGTAACGGTGGGCGTATTGTGGCGTTCGCGCATTGGCAAAAAGAGCAACCTATATGTAGGCGGATCCTATGCACACTTAAACAGCCCCACGGAAAGCTTCTTAGGGAGCGACAACAAGCTAAGCCCCAAGATTACGGCACACGGCGGCATCGATATCGGCATCGGCAAGTATATCATCCTTACACCGGGCTTTATGGTTTTGTCGCAAAACACGGCTTCCCAAATCTCCATAGGTACCGCATTGGCCTATAAATTGGCAGAAACCTCTTACCTGTATTTTGGCGCGTGGTATCGTGCCAAAGATGCCATTATTCCACTGGTTGGTTACGAATGGAACGGCTTTAGGGCAGGCGTGAGCTTCGACGTAACCGCTTCGGATATCAATTTGGCTACCAACAGCAAGGGCGCGGTAGAAGTATCGCTCACTTATATCCACAACCAAGAGCCGCCCCGCAACATTTCCCCTGTTAAATTTTGTCCAAGATTTTGACAAAATGCCGCTTTTGGGGCTAAATATCTTTATTAGTTGAATTTTTAGGCTTATTTTCCTATTTTAGATAGCCCGAATTTGCTTAACCCCCTTATCGCTTTGGCCCATGTGTATTAACTATGCGCTTTTTAAGCAATTCTTGCTAATTGTTGCCCTCATCTCAGCAAGCTTCTTCATAAACAATGCCTATGCCTCGCATGCCGTGGGGGCTGACTTGTCTTACGAATGCTTGGGAAACAACCAATACCGCATTACCTATACTTTCTATCGCGATTGTGCGGGTGTTAATGCATCTTCGTCATATACCATGAGCGTGCGCTCTGCCAGTTGTAACCGCAACCTGTCGGTTTCGTTGACCCGCGTAAGCATGTCTGAATTGCAGACCCGTTGCGCCTCGCAACAAAACACTACCCGCTGCCGTGGAGGCAGTAACCCAGGTTTCGAAGAGCACATCTACCAAGGCGTTATTACTCTGCCTGCGCAATGTACCGACTGGGTTATAGGATATGGCGAGTGCTGCCGCAACAATGCCATCACTAATCTATCCAGTGCCAGCAGCAGCAATCTTTACGTAGAGGCGCGGTTGAACAATACCATCAGCCCGTGCAACAATTCCCCCATTTTTACTACCAAGCCTGTTCCGTTTATCTGCGTAGGGCAACAGACTTTTTATAACCACGGCGCGATTGACATTGACGGCGACTCACTGGTATATACCATCGTAAACCCGCTGAGCGCGCAAGGCTCCAATATATCGTTTACGGGCGGCACCAATGTAAACAACCCCGTACGCACCACCGGGCCGTTCCAGTTTGATACGAACACGGGCCAAATGACCTTTACCCCCAGCCAAACACAAAATGCGGTAGTAACCGTATTAATTAGGGAATACAGAAACGGGGTGCTTATCGGCAGCACCATGCGCGATATACAGGTGGTGGTAGTAAACTGCCCGAACAATAATCCCCCTATTATGTCGGG
>CAYYZT010000172.1:0-7203 GCA_964476015.1 uncultured Chitinophaga sp. | reverse complement strand
CACCGCTACCGTAAACATTACCAACCCTACCTGCAACCTTGCCATCACTTCGCTGGGCCAGGTAAACGCTAGCTGCTCTGGCCTTAGCAACGGCAGCTTTACCATTGCCACCAGCGGAGCCAACGGTGCGGTAGAATACACCATCAACGGCGGCACTAGCTGGCAAAGCAGCAACAGCTTTACCAATTTGGCCGCAGGCTACTACACCGTACAGGTGCGCGACGCGGCCGGCTGCACTTTTAGTGCCAATGGTAACCCCCAAATAATTAGTGCCGCACAAGTAATGAGCCTTAACTTTGCCACCACCCCAGTGAGCACTGCCGGCGCTACGGACGGTGCCATAAACCTTACCGTAACGGGTGGTACTGCCCCCCGCACCTATAACTGGAATACCGGCGCAAACACAGAAGACATATCCAACTTGGCCACAGGCCAGTATTGCGTAACCGTAACGGACAACAACGGCTGCACCATCATTGGCTGTGGCAACGTTACCGCCCCTACCTGCAACCTTGTAGTGAGCAGCGTAGCTGCCGTATCGCCTAGCTGCAATGGCGGCAGCAACGGTACCATTACCGTTACCAGCACGGGTGCCAACGGCGCGGTGGAATACTCCATAAACGGCGGCAATACATGGCAGGCCAGCGGCAGCTTCACCGGCCTATCGGCTGGCAGCTATACCGTACAGGCCAAAGATGCCGCGGGCTGCACCGCCAATGGCCCCGCCAACCCATACACGCTTACCAACCCAACCGCTATTACCCTCAACTTTAACGCCACCAACGTAACCACCGCGGGCGGCAACAACGGGGCCATCGACCTTACTGTAGGCAACGCTACCCAGCCCATTACCTACCAATGGAGCAACAGTGCCACTACCAAAGACCTTACCGGCCTTTCCGCAGGCCAATATTGCGTAACGGTAACGGCCAACGGCTGCACCGCCACGGCCTGCCAATCCATTACCCAACCGGGCTGTAACCTTGCCATTACCAACGTAGCGAAAACCGATGCCCCGTGCTTCGGCGGCAACGGCAGCATTACCATTACCACCACGGGCGGCGTGGGCAACGTGGAGTATAGCGTAAACGGCGGCACCAATTGGGCTGCCAGCGGTGCTTTCAACAACCTTGCAGCAGGCAGCTACAACGTGCAGGTAAAAGACGGTAACGGATGTTCCGTAACGGCAAACGGCAACCCGTTTGTAATCTCACAACCCCAAGCCCTTGCTTTAACCACCACCGTTACCAACGCTTCGCAAAGCGGTGCCAACGACGGTGCCATTGACCTTAACGTAAGCGGCGGCACGGGTGCTTATACCTATACATGGAGCCCCAACGGACAAACCACGCAAGACCTCGCCAACCTAGCGGCTGGCCAATATTGCGTAACCGTTACCGATGCCAATAATTGCACAGCAACCGCCTGCGCCACTGTTACCACACAAGGCGGCGGCAACTGCTCGGGCTTCAGCATCAGCAACCTGAACGTGATACAGCCTAGCTGCGCTGGCGATAACGGCACCATCACCATAAGCATTACGGGCGGCAGCAACCCCATCCTTTACTCTGTAGATAGCGGCAGCACGTTCCAAAACGGCGTGAGCATGTTTACCGTAGGCAATGGCCGCTACAACATTTTGGTGCGCGACAACAACGGTTGCGAAGTAGTATATGGCAGCAACCCGGTAGTTATTTCTTCGCCACAGGGCATCACGCCAGTTATTACTGCCAACGGCGAGGTGCTTACGGTAAACAACGTGGGCACCAGCTACCAATGGCTATATGGCGGCAACGAGATTATGGGTGCCGAAAGCACTACATACACCGCCATTGCCAACGGCACCTATAGCGTGGAAGTGACGGATGCCAACGGCTGTACTTATATTTCCAACGAGATTAATATTACAAGCGTGGGCGTAGGCGAAATTGCCGATATGCAATGGACCATGTGGCCGAACCCTACCTTTGACCTGGTACGCTATGATTTGGGCGGTACCGAAGAAGGCCGCCTAGAGCTTTGGGCCGCCGATGGCCGCTTGGTGTGGAGCACGACCCTTACGCAAGCCGAAGGCACCATAGACATCAGTACCGTTGCCAGTGGCGTGTACACGGTGCGTTTGGTTACCGCCCAAGGACAAGGCATGAAGCGGCTGGTTAAATATTAATCCTGCCCTTTATCTTGCATAAATTATCGTTCACCGATATATACAAGGGGTTCAACGAAAAGAGTTGAACCCCTTTGTTTTGTCGACGTATCTTAGCATCAGAATTAGTCGCAAGATTAAAACTAACAGCAAGATAAGGCCCGCCCCTGACTATGGTTTTGAAGTGGTTGTGATTTGAGGGGCGGCGTTCCTTATCTTAGGTTGAAGAAAAATTATCCTTTTTTTGGAACATTCGGTCGCACGCTGATGTTTTGTGTAATAGTTGGTTAGTTAGTTGTGAATGCCCGCAGAGAGTGGTTCCTTTGCGGGCAATTTTTTTATGGCCTTTCTTCCATTACGCAGATAAGAAACGTAGACCAGTATACCTCGTGTATGCCTCGTCCGCGCTTCCAGCGCGGATAGGCCGCAACCCATACCTTATACCATTTGGACATTAAAAGCCATATTAAAAGCAATGTTATGCTCCTACGGAGCAACCATCTCTCTCTCAGCTTTTCTACAGATATTGAACTCCTACGGAGTTGTTTACCAGTCCCATAGGGACCCAACATCTGTAGCACCTTTAAACGAGTATTGGCTGCTCCGTAGGAGCATAACATTCAAACCGTGATGCTCATATGGTATTATACCTCCGATGGCTTTAACAGAGCCAGAATAAGACAAATAAGAATCGGGGAGCCAACGCCCAAGATAGTGGCGATAACGAAAAGGAGGCGCAGCACGGTAACATCGATACCGAACTTAACGGATAGCCAAGCACACACGCCCAATATTTTCTTGTCAGGATACTTTAGCTAGAGGAGATTACAAATCCCATACCGGACGGCGACGGCCTTTCACGTAATCGCGCAGGTTGAGTATAAAGGCCATGGTAAGGTACACGGCCACGGGAGAGCCTACGGCAAACACGGTGCTATAAATAAAAAACAGGCGGATTTTGCCGGACGGCATCATCAACTTATCGCCCAGATAGCTGCACACCCCAAAAAGCTTGGTCTCCAAAAACGATCTCATATCCAGCATAGGGAGGCGAAGTTATGCATTGTTTGCGAAATTTGCCACCCCGTTTTTACGGAGCAGGCTGCTTCCTATTTGGCAAGATAAACAATTTTTTCGGTCGCAATGTTCATTTTTCAATTGTATGAGTGCTTGGCTCTCATAGGCACTGCGGGCGGTTCGGCCCAACGAGGCCCACTGCTTTACTATCTCGTTCTGCTCGGGGCGCAACTGCTCCAACCATTGCAGCGCGCACTCTTGCAGCTTTTCGTCGCCCTTGTGGCGGGCATGGGCAAACAGAATGGGCACAATGGTATTGATAACGAGCAGTTGCAGCGTATCGGCCCCCAGTTCTTTCTTCCTTGGCTCGCTTATTTTGCCGAAGATATAGTGCGTGTCCCAATACGGAGAGGTGCCCACTTTAAAAAGCTCCTCCACGTCGTGCAGGTTTCGGGTTTCCAACACTTTGCTAAACAGATGTACCGAGCGGTGCAACAACATGGTAAACTGTGCCAGCCGCACCGTGGGGAACGATGGCGGCCGCAAGCGCATAAACTTCCAGCTATGGCCACGTATGGGGCGCAACTGGTGCTTGTGCTGTAGGTAGCGGTACTCGCGCTGTAGGTCGGCCATATAATCATCCAGCGGCTGGTCGTTCAGCATACCCGCCTGCCCGAAAACAAGGGCTTCCAAACCTCGCAAATCCTGTTTCTGCTTGGCTACAATATTAAGTGGTAGCGAACATGCCAGCAACTCGAATGGCTCCTTGTTTACCTTTAGGCCAAAAGTACGGGCGGTGAGCTGGTACATCGTTTCTTCCCAACTGCCCGTGTTGCGTTTCAGCAAGGTTTCAATTGCCACCGTTTTCTGCTCCAGCCGCTCTATAATCATACGCTCTATGGCAAGCGTAAAGGTAAATTCCTCCACATCGGGCAACATCTTTTCGCAAGGTATCCACTGTGTATTGTTCAGCAAATAATGGTACCGTGCCAGCAGGGATTCCTGTATGCGGCCCTTGAGGGCCAGCGTGGGCGCGCCCGTAACGCCGGGCTTGTCGTCCTCATACACTACGTGCAGTATAATGTTGCCATAGCTAGGGTCGTATTGATGGCGGTGGTAGAGCCAGTCAGAGCTTTTTTGGTGAATCTCCACGTTGCCTGCCCACAACGTGTCTCCAATACGGATGCGGGCATTGGTGAAGTCGGGGCCGGAATCATAGTTGCGCTGGCCCGGATGCACCACCTCCATGGCCTCGCCTTCGGTAGACAACAGGCCACCATTATCAAACAGCCGATGCTGCCACACATAATATAGCAATTCCTCGCTCACGGGGATGAATTTAGCGACAATTTGCGAAATATATTATTTTATTGGCAAACAAAAAACCCGCAGAAATTGATTCCTGCGGGTTTCTGTAATCATCTAGTATTCTGAATCAATCTTTCAAATTCTCGTCCGTAATACGGTCGTGGAGCTGTACGGGATTGGCGGCTTTCTTGCGCATGCGCATGTTCAGCAGTTCTATCATCAGGGAGAAGAACAGCGCGAAGTAAATATAGCCCTTCGGCACGTGTATGTCCAAGCCTTCCACCACCAGCATAAAGCCAATAAGGATAAGGAACGACAGGGCCAATATTTCCAGCGTGGGGTGCTTTTTGATAAAGCCAGCTATTTTTCCGGCAAAGGCTATCATCACGCCCAAGGAAATAACTACGGCGATAATCATGATAAGCACGCTTTCGGCAAGGCCCACGGCAGTAAGAATGGAATCGAAAGAGAAGATAATATCCATCATGATTACCTGGATAATCACGCTCGTCATCGAAATCTTTTTAGGCTGGGCATCTTTTTCCACCGAGGGACCTTCCATTTTGTGGTGGATTTCGGTAACGCTCTTAGCCAACAGGAATAGGCCGCCCACCATCAAAATAATGTCGCGGCCGCTTATTTCGTTGCCGAACACGGCAAACAACGGCTCATCGAACTGGATAATCCAACTAATGCCCATCAACAATGCCACACGGAAGGCCAAGGCCAGTATCAAGCCTGTTTTGCGGGCCTTTTCGGCTTGGTGCTCGGGCAATTTGTTGGAGAGGATGGAGATAAAGATGATGTTGTCCACGCCCAGCACAATCTCCAATAAAGTGAGGGTGGCGAGGGCTATCCAAGCCTCGCCAGTGGCAAAAATGGAAAAATCGAAATCCATGGTGGTTTGGGGGTTTTAGCGGGTAAGGAGGCCGGCATCCAATACAAACTGGCTGCCAGTTATATATCGGGCCTTATCCGAAACCAAATATACAACGGCTTCGGCAACATCTTGGGGTTCTATCCACGGCACGGGCAATAAATTTCCGGCACTTGCCTCGGCTATCTCCTGCGGGGTTTTGCCCTCCATTTCGGCAAGGCCGTCGTTCATGGGGGTGTTCACGCCGGTGGGGTGTATGCTGATAACGCGTATGCTGTGCGGTGCCAGTTCCAGCGCCCAGCTCTTGGTCATACCCGTTAATGCCCATTTGCTGGCGGCATAGTGGCTAAGCCGCCGCATGCCGCGCAGCCCGCCCACAGATGAGTTGTTGATGATAACGCCGCCGTTCTGGGCTATCATGTGCGGTATTACGTACTTGGCCACTAACCACGGGCCTTTCAGGTTCACCGCCATCATGCGGTCGAATTCTTCTTCACTTAGTTCGTGGGCAAAGCCATAGGCGCAGATGCCCGCGTTGTTGAACAGCACATCTACCCTACCCCATTTAGCTATCAGTGCTTCCACTGCGGCAGCTACGTCGGCAGCTTGGCTCACGTCGGCCAAGAGCGGCAAAAAACCCACACCCAATGCCTCGCATTCCGCGCCGAGGGTTTGTAGGTCTTCGTTGCTGCCCATGGCGTAGGTGGGGTAGCCCACGTTGCGGCCAATATCTAGCGCGCCGATGTGGTAGCCTTCTTTGGCAAGTGCCAATGCCGTGGCGCGGCCCTGGCCGTGCGCCGCCCCGGTAATGAGGGCTACTTTTCCGTTGGGGATGGTCATGGGTGGTGGTTTACAGGGCGAAGTTATATATACGCCTGCTGGTTTGCAATGAGCAAGTATATGCGGGTTATATTATGAGAAGCAAAAGCAACTGCCCCCACTGAAAATGCAAACTAGTACTACTTATTTATGGCTCAATTAACAGCAACCGTTCCTTACTAGATATCAAGGTAAAATCAGCATCATTACATAACAGAGGTATACTATATTGAATAGCGAAAGCAGCAATAAGGCAATCATTGGTTTTCCTAATAGTAACACCCATTTTCCTCAGCACTCTATATAGGTTGGCCGCATTAAGGGAAGCCTCTACCGGGTCCCATTCCAAGAAGGGAAAGTTCAGCAAGGTAGTTTTGACGTTTTCAAAATATTTATCCTCCCTTATTCCTTGTAAAACTTCTTGAAGAATGACAGGTATAATAAACACCAATACGTCTTCCTGTAATGCTTTGGTTAAATAGGATACCTTAAGTGTTTCCTTCCCATTTAGAAAGTCTTCCAAACAGAAGTGTCTACAATGAACTTTCCTTCCATCAACTGCGCATTTCATCAAAATCACCGTCCCATTTCACTTTGCCCTTTAATTCGAGCATGGCTTGGGCATGAGCCTGTTGTATAAGGCGGCGCAAAGCAGCGTTTATCAACTCCTTATTGTCCAATATGCCAGTTAGGGATGCGGCTTTTTTCAACAAGGAGTCATCAATTTCAATTTGCACTTTCATGATTGTTAAGTTACGGAATTTTAACGCAAATTGTTTTACTCCCCTACAAAATCCACGGCCTTGTCATCACTTTCCTTTTCGGCGGCTTTGGTAAGTTCTTTAAGGTTGGTGGGGATAGGATTGTCCTTTAGCAGTTTGGCAAACCATGCCGTATTGTGTACCATAAAGCGGAAGGTTTTGTTGGTATAGGTCCACTTCTCGCCCTTGGCGGCTTTGTAGCTTTTGCCCGGCCCGGCAGGTCCCACCCAGTAGCTGTCGCAATTGGGCGGCACGGTAAAACCCAGATGCATCAT
>CAYYZT010000171.1:1715-7220 GCA_964476015.1 uncultured Chitinophaga sp. | reverse complement strand
GCTATTGGCATCCCCGGGCCAAACCGGCGCCCCGCAATTTGTGACGTAGAGCCTGTACACCCGTGTTTGGCTGAAATAAACCGGACAGCCGTCGTCGGTTACTTTCAGGCGCAACAGGTAAGGCAGGGCCGATACGTCAGATGTATCTACTATCCAAAAGAAATCGAGCGAAGGGTGGGCACCGCCGTTGAGGGTGATGGTGGCACCCGGTATGGTTTGCAGCGTATCCAGCAACAAGTTTTGGCCGTTATCGGCATCGTGCGTGTAAATGCGGAACTGGAAAGTATCGCCCACGCAAACATACTGGGTTACTACGTTGGTGCTGTCAAAACCGCTTAGCGAAGGCGGTGCGTTGTAAGGTACTAGGTTGCGTATGTACAGGTGTACATCGCGCAGGGTGGTGCCCACCAACACGCCGCCCCGGTATTCGCGCACCCGCACGGCAATGGCCGCATCCTGCACCACGGTTGGCGTTACGGAGAGGATGCCCGTAACCGCATCAATACTAGCCGGCGGCAGGGAGTTGAGCGGGTTTGCGGCCGTAAAAGGCGGGTTGTAGGCGTTGGTGGTATTAGGCGTGCGGAACGGCTCCACCACTTCGTACACCAGCGAGTCGCCATCCACGTCCGTGGCACTAAAGTCGAGGTAGTAAGTTTGCCCGGCGGTGAGATAGAAGTAAGGCGGGGCATTGAAACGGGCAGCGTTGTTGAAATTCACCACGCCGTTGTTCAACTGCGCTGCCAGCGTAAAACTGGACGAAGGCACCGAAAGGTTGCTGATGGCACCGCTGCGGCAGCACTCGCTCACGCTCAGCACGTAATCGGTGCAATGTTGCGGCAGGGTTATGGTGCCTTGGTAAACTTCTTTGTAAATGCCCGTAAACGTACTGCCGCCCTGGCAAGTGCTCAGGTTTTGGTTGGCCGCGCACAGCGGCGTAACCTCGCCGCTGGAAACCAAGGACAGCGTGTAAGTATTGCCCGAAATGCCACAAGAGTTTGATTGTACCAGCAAATCGCTGATGGCGGTGCCGGTAAAGCTCTGGCAATCGCGGTAAAATTGCAGCGTTACCTCATAATCGTTGCCGCCCAAGTACCGATAGCTCAAATCGCCGCCCATGGGCACCAAGTGGTTGGCCGCCGCGGTAAAGCCGAGCAGGCCAAGTAAGAGGGTCAATATGGAGGCTTTAGGGTTCATGGTTGCCTTATTGGGCTTTGTATGATACAAATGTAAATGGTCTTTTGCTCGGAAAAAAAGACATTTTTTGCCAATCGTGGGATGCATGTCTTGTCTTTATTTGCATACCAACAAACACAAGTTGTTTGTTTTACTTAATTTATGCATTGTTTAAAACGGGTGTAATTTCAAAAATCGTGGAAACATGAAAAAGAGCAAGCTGTTGGATCTTATCCAGCTTTTGACCGCCAAAGAACGCCAACGGTTGCAGGAGCTCGTTTATTCGCCCTACTACAACAGGCACCTCAATACGCAAAAGCTTTGCTCTTACATTTTGGAGAACCTTACCGATGATAATAACGAGGCACTATCGAAAGAAGCAGCCTTTGCCCACCTGTTTCCCGGCGAAAGATACAAAGTACAGCGCATTAAGGATGTGATGAGCCTGCTTACCGAGCTGGTAGGACAGTTTTTGCAGCTAGCAGGGGCCGAAAAAGAACCTTATGCCGCACAGTTGCATTTGCTGCGCGAACTGCGAAACCGAAAGGCATCCAAATACTTTGAGCAGGCGGAGCGTGGATTTAGGCAGCAACTGGAACAAACCGTTGACGACGGCGAGCGGCACCGCTGGGGCTATGAGCTGGAGAGCGAGGCCGATACTTACTTCATGTCCCAATCGTCCAGAGAGCAGAACCAGAGCATCCAGCGGCGGGCCGACCATCTGGATAGGTACTACATCCTCAACAAGCTACGCGTGAGCTGCGAGATGATAAACCGCAGCAACATCATCAAAATAAAGTACGAAACGCCGCTTTTAGCTGAAATTGGCCGCCATTTGGAGGAAAATACCGCAATTTATGCCAACGAAAAGCTTATCGTGGCTTACTCTCGCATTTTAAAAGCCCTCACCGAACCCGACCACGAAGACCACTATACCAGCCTTATCGATTACCTGAACGAGCATGCGACGGAGTTTGAGGTAAACGAGGCCCGAAGCCTGTACGATTACGCCAAAAACTATTGCATCAAAAAGATAAACAGCGGCAAAAGCGAGTATCTGCAACGGTTGTTTGAGGTATATAAAGCTCTGTTGGGCAATAAAATCATTTACCAAAACAGTATCCTTACCGAATGGGATTACAAAAACATCGTTACCGTGGCCACGCGCCAACGCGAGTTTGACTGGTGCCATGATTTTATAGAACACAACCGCCCGCTGCTGGACCCTGCCCAGCGCGACAATGCATACACCTACAACCTAGCCATGTACCATTACAGTCGCAACCAGTTTAAACAGGCCATGGAGCTGTTGCGCAGCGTGGAGTTTACCGACCTCTATTATGGCCTCGGGGCCAAAACCACGCTGCTGAAAACCTATTACGAACTGGACGAATTGGATGCGTTTTTTAACATGATAGACACGTTCCGTACCTATCTAAAACGCAATAAGCTCATCAGCGACTACCAATACCAAGTGAACAACAACCTGCTGAAATTTGCCAAAAAACTGGCTTCGCTAAAAAACAAACAGGGCGTTATCTCTAAAAACGCGTTCGAGAAAGAATTGCAGGCCATACAAAAAGCCGTGGCAGGCACCCAACAGATAACCAACGTGGATTGGCTGAAACAAAAGATGGGCGAGCTGGCAGCGTAGCTACTTGCCGTATCGCTTAATCTTATAATTGCTTTCCGTGCTAAAGATAAACTCCGGCGTTACCAAATCGCTGCCATAATTGGTGCCGTACCATGGGCTGAGGGTGCCATCGTTGGGGTTCTTTAGCACGTGTACATCCTGTGCGGGCATGTAGCCCTGCGCCAGCAAAAATACTTTTTCGCCCGTGGCGGTGTTTTGTGCCATATCCACCACTATTACGGCATGGCCCACGGGGTTGCCGGTTTGTATAAACACGTCGCCTATACTCAGGTCGTCCGCATTCACGGTTTTTAGCTCTCTATATAACGAGGCCGTGTTAGCATAGGTAAAAATCCACTCCATATATTCCTGAAATTTGGGATAGCCATGGTTGCCTTTCACAAAATCGGTATAATGCCGTGGCTTGCCATCGCTCACAAAATTGAACTTGATTTCGCTGTAACGCTGGTGCTTATATAAGTATTCGGCCCACAGGCGCATGGTTACGTCGGCACATTGTTGCAGGTTTTTGGTGCCGGTAGTTATATCCACCACGGCCCAGTGCGCACTCTGGTTGCCCTTTTCTTGGCCATTGAACAAGTACACCTTCGCCTCGCCCTGCTTTAAGGCCAGTTGCCTTAAAAACGTACCAAAGCTGGCCCCGCCCTCTTGCGTGCGCGTAAAACCTTTGGGCGGCGGTATCTCGCCAATGGTGCGATACGCCACGGCGGGCGCAGGGCTTTCCAAGCGTGTGGCGACCATTTTAACATGCTCTAAATTGTTGGCCCCAAGCCACCAAACACCTGCCGCCGCAACGGCCAGCACCACCAATATCAACAGCTTGAAACGCATACCTTTTTTCATCTAAAACGAACACGTTTATCCAATATTATCACACACCGGGCAAACGATTATTCTAAAATGTAAACCTTGCGTATAAAAATGCCGCTATTTTATAGCAAGTTTGCATTGTTTATTAACCTTTGTCGTATTTTTACGTACACACAACAAAGTATAGTATGAAAAAATTGCTCGTTTTAGGTACTGCCATTTTGGGCATTGGCGTGGCTTCGCAAGCACAATCGTTGGAGCGTCAGGTTATCGGCTCGGCCGGTGGCTATGAGGTGGAAAACGGCTACAGCCTGTCTTTCACCATCGGCGAACCCGTGGTAGAAACCGCCATCACCGGCTCGGTGGTGCTTACCCAAGGTTTCCAACAACCCGATGATGTGGAAGTAGGCATCAACGATTTGGTAAAAGTGAAAATGGACTACCTTATTTTCCCTAACCCTACCATGGACAACCTTACCGTGCAACTGAGTGCCGACCAAGTAGTGGAGGTGAACATTTCCTTGCGCGACATGCTGGGCCGCCAAATAGACCAACTGGACCGCAAAGTGCTGGTTGACGGCGTAGTACAACAGCAGTATGACCTAACCCACTTGGCCGCGGCCAACTATATGCTGGTGCTTACCGACAAGGGCGGCAACCAACTGGGCCAATTCAAGATACAGAAACTGACGTACTAAGAGTTACGAGTTAGTAGTTACGGGTTACGAGTTGACCTATTAAGATACGAGGGCAGTGCTTAGCACTGCCCTCTTTTGTTTTCCGCATACCAAAGCCCTCTAACGCCCATATTGTAAACAACTCGTAACTGATAACTTTTTAGCCCAAACAATATGCAGCCTTTGGCGGCGTTACAAAGGCTATGGGGAAAGTTTTGCGGCTTTTTTGGGCGATGGGCCTGTGCCTTTGGGCCACTGTGCCCGCCAGTGCCAAACCCGGCAAAGACGGCTCCAAAACACTGCTTTTCCTACGCAATCACATTAGCGTGGAAAGCGGCTTTACCTTTCTGCGCATAAAGCCCGTATCGGAAACGGGCATGGGCAATATGCAGCTTTCTTACCGCCCCGGCATGTACTTGGGCGCAAAATACCACCTCAACCTCAACGACTATTGCTCGCTTCGCTTTGGCCAAATACTGGGCCTGCATGCTTTCCGTTTCGATTTTGACCCCGGCACTCTCGACACGCTTTCGTTTAGCCCCGTGAAAATGGCGGTGGTAAAACCCTATCTATCCGTACCTATTGAGGTAAACGTGCGTTTCCGTTTGCAGCAGCGGCACGTGCTGGGCGTGGTGGGCGGCATCAGCCTCAACCTGATGGCCGCCGAAAAAATAGTGGCCAATACCAGCCTTAGCGGCAATGCGCAAGGCGAAGAGCGGTACCGCATGGCACTGCACTACCAACGGCCCAACCCTTTTGTAAACATAGAGGCGGGGCTAGAGTATCATTTTGTATTGCGTAGTATGGATATGGTGCGGTTCGCGCTGAAGTATAGCGTAGGGTTGCGGCCGATATTCGTGGCCAATTACGAACACCGCGAAAACGACTTCGTGCTCTCCTCAGGCGGCTTCAACTCTTATGGCGACCACCTTAGCGTGGGGGTGGGCTATGTGTTTACCAGGGTAAACCGCTTGAGCTACAAATAAAATTCTTTACAAATTGATAGCGGGGTGCTATATTGTAACCCATTGTGGCAATCCACAGGGGAACCCCATACGTGCAGCAGCGGTTTAACTAACAGCAAATTAGACACAAATTGCTTGTTGCCCGTACGGGGTTCTTTTCGGTGGTAGGTTTTGGTACTATTTTTTCTCGGGAGGGTGAAAATACGCAATTATATTTTGCCCCAAA
>CAYYZT010000171.1:0-1705 GCA_964476015.1 uncultured Chitinophaga sp. | reverse complement strand
TGAAAGAGGTTTGTGAAGCGGGCAATCCGGCCTCATTGTAAATGTAGGTTATTTTTGTGTTTACCAATAACTCGTTGTTGGTATAAGAGCTCATTTGTATTTCCTTCAACTGTTTTTGCGTATCGTATTTAAAGTTTTCCGTCATGCTGGCCGATACCGGCGGCACCGTCATGGTTTTGGTGGTGGTGCCATACAGCACCGTTTCCGTTGATTTTATCGGCCCGGTTTCCCAATATTGCTTGCTTTTTACTTGCATCACGGCGCCTTTTTCGTCTTGCAGCACTATTTTCAGCACTCGGCCCTTGCCATCGTACACATGGTTGGTAAGGCTGTTAAACTGCCCGTGCTCATTGTAGTTTTTGGTTTGCGATAGCTTGCCTTTTTCGTAGAAAAACGAATCGACGTACACGCCCCAAGCGTTTTTGCTCACCGAGCATACCTTAAGCCCCAGCGAATCGAAGAAATGCACCACTCGGGTCTTTGATTTGTCGGCACCCCAATACCAGGTTTCGTCGGTAAGTTTGCCGTTTTTGTAGCGGTACACCACCGAGTCAGAGTCTTCCTGTGTCCAAACTTCTTTCAGCAAGCGGTTGTCTTGGCTGTAAAACGATTGGTATTTATTTACCACCTCACCGTTTTCGTCATATACCAGTTCAAATATCAAGTTGCCCGCCGCACTGTATTCCTTAAAAAAAGCCTTAACCTGCTCGGTAGGTTTAATGCCCATTTGCCAGCCGGTAACGGTTTTTACTTTTTTGGCCTTGAACAGCGGGGCCAAAGGATCTTCTTGCCGGGGCTGCTGTGCCTGCAATTGGAAGGAACACAATAGGCAAAACAGATAAGCAATGCCAAGTTGGCTTACGAAATAATGGCTGTTGCCGGTATTCATGGAGGAAGGTAGGATAATGGGTATATTGGTTTGGTGGCACATTAAGTTTTCCCAAAACCTTAAACAAAGATATACTGATTTTTTGGAAGACCGCTAGCCCTGCGGGCAATTAGTTTTCCACGGCTTGTGGATGTGGCGGCAAAAAGCCAATGGCCCAAAAACGCGAAATGTTATAATTTTGGAAGGAATCACCGTTTTCAAATTCCCAAACTTTCCCCTTGGCAACCGTTCTCCTCGAAAACCACTCCCTGCTGCCCTACAACACTTTCGGCCTTGAAGCCAAAGCCCGCTACTTTGTGGAAGTGGCCACGGTGGAAGAGTTGCGGCAAGTGCTGGCCGATGCGCGTTTCCTGTCCGTGCCGAAGTTTATACTCGGCGGCGGCAGCAACATTTTGCTCACGCAGGATTTTGATGGGCTGGTTATCAAAAACGGCATCCACGGCATCGAGGTGGTGCGGGAAGACGATAAGCACGTGTGGCTGAAAGCCGGCAGCGGCGAGGTGTGGCACACGCTGGTGCTGTACACCATAGCGCACGGCTGGGGCGGCATCGAAAACCTATCGCTCATACCCGGCCAAGTGGGGGCCGCGCCCATGCAAAACATCGGGGCCTATGGCGTGGAGCTGGAAACGGTGTTCGAGCAACTGGAGGCGGTTGACATGCAAACGGGCGAATTGCGGCTGTTTGGCAAGGATGAATGTAAATTCGGCTACCGCGAGAGCGTGTTCAAAACCGAACTGAAGGGCCGTTATTGCATCGTATCGGTTACGTTGAGGTTGGATAAGCAACCAAAATTCAACATCAGCTACGGCGACA
>CAYYZT010000170.1:0-7222 GCA_964476015.1 uncultured Chitinophaga sp. | reverse complement strand
CTTCGAAAGCCAACTGGACCCCGACCGCCAATACGTTATCTGCGCCAATCACACCAGCATGATCGATATTCCGTTGGCGGCCATCTTGCTCAACGGGGCCAACTTTAAATTCATGGCCAAGCACCAGTTGGCAGAGATACCCGTGTTCGGCATTTTTTTCCGCACTATCGATATCCCCGTAAAGCGCGAAAGCAAGATAGACTCCTTTAGGGCCTATAAAAAAGCTTTGGAAGCATTGGATAATGGCTACAACCTTATCATTTTTCCCGAAGGAACCACTAGCGACATTGCGCCGCAAATGTTGGAATTTAAGAACGGCCCCTTCAAAATAGCCATCGATAAGCAGGTGCCGATAGTGCCCGTTACTTTTTTGGATAACGGGCACATGTTTCTTTACGATGGCTCCATGCTGTACCGCCCGGGCCGCAGCCGCGTTATCATCCACGACCCGATAGAGACCACCGGCATGACAGCGGCCGATGCCGATATGCTGAAAGACCGTGTATATGCCATTATTGACCACGACCTGAAAAACGAGTATGGAGGTAGATTTGCCTTTGGTAGATAAGTTGGCCGCCTTGGCAAAGCTTACCTTCGAGCCCGCCGAAAAGGAAGCCATCCGCGCCGATTTGGAGAAAATCCTCGGTTTCATGCAGAAACTTGACGAGTTGGATACCACGGGTGTGCAGCCTTTGGTGTATATTTCGGATGCCGTAAACGTGCTGCGCGAAGACGAGGTGCAACAAACCGCCACCCGCGCCGAGGCATTGCAAAACGCACCCGTGCAAGACGGCGTTTATTTCAAAGTACCGAAGGTAATCAACAAAGCCCCATGAACGAGGTTATTCGCCTGCAAGACATTACCAAGTTTTACGTGATGGGCACGGAAGTTATCCGTGCGCTAAACGGGGTAAGCCTCGCGGTAAACCGTAACGAATATGTGGCCATGATGGGCCCGTCCGGTTCGGGGAAATCAACATTGATGAACATTTTGGGCTGTTTGGATAGCCCCACGGGCGGCCAATATGTGTTAAATGGGCACGATGTGAGCAACATGCGCGACAACGACCTCGCTGCCGTGCGCAACACGGAAATAGGCTTCGTGTTTCAAACCTTTAACCTGCTGCCGCGCCTATCTGCTCTGGAAAACGTGGAGCTGCCCCTCATTTACTCCGGCATCGGCAAAAAAGCCCGTAAGGAAAGGGCCGAGGCCGTACTGCACCAAGTAGGGCTAAAAGATAGGATGAGCCACAAACCAAACGAGCTTTCGGGCGGCCAGCGCCAGCGGGTGGCCATTGCGCGCGCATTGGTAAACAATCCTTCCATCATTCTTGCGGATGAGCCTACTGGAAATCTCGATACCAAAACGTCCATCGAAATCATGGCCATGCTGGATGCCATACACGGCAACGGCAACACGGTTATCCTCGTTACCCACGAAGAGGATATTGCCTCATACGCCCACCGCATTATCCGCCTGAGGGACGGCGTGGTAGAAAGCGATGCATTAAATAATCAAGTAGTAGGCTTCGAAAGATAGTTACCCTTTTGCCAATAGGTCCAACAGCTGGCGGTGTACGTGGAGCACCTGCGGTATCAGTGCTGCCATGCCATCGTTGGTAATCACAAAATCAGCAAGTTTTACTTTTTCCTCTTCCGGCCATTGATTGGCTATGCGGGCCAATACCTGCTCTTCGGTGGCATTGTCGCGGGCCATTACCCGCTTTACCCTTATTTCTAGAGGAGCCGTAACCACAATGGTTTTATCCAAAGCTTTGTAGCTGCCCGCTTCAAACAGCAAGGCCGCTTCTTTTAGCGTGTACGGGGCATGTAGATTGGCTTGCTGCCACTTCAAGGCATCGTGCGCCACCGCAGGGTGCACCAAGCTGTTGAGCTTGGCAAGGCGGTCTTTATCATTGAAAACCTTGGATGCCAGCAAGGGCCTGTCCAAAATGCCTTCTTTGTAGATTTCCTCGCCAAAAGCCTCTTTCAATGCCGAAACAAGGGAATCGTTATGCTGCATTAAATGCTTGGCGCGGTCGTCCGCATAATACACGGGCACACCTAGCACCTCGAAGATGTGGCAAACGGTGGTTTTGCCACTGCCGATGCCACCGGTTATGCCTACCCGCAGCATCAGTTGTAGAGGATAAATTCGATGTTGCGCGGCTCGTAGCCGCTAATCTTCATATAGTCGGGGTAGCCGCTCAGTTTCACCTCCACAAAACGGTCTTTCTTCAGGTTCACGTTGTCGAAGTTGGCCGTGGCGGTAATATTGGCGTTGCGGGCAGCCTCTAGGTTGCTTAAGCCCACGTGTATAAATACTTTCACCTTTTTAGGATAGGGCGTTACCTGTTTGTTGCGCGGCACGTTAGCCAGTTCGATATTCACCTCGCGGGTAATCTGCGTGTACGATTCCACCTCAATGCTATATTCCACCGTGCCCACCGACAACGACAGGGATGTGTATGGCGGCTTTTGCAAAGCGATATTACCGCTATGGGTTTCTTTAAGCTCGGGGTGGTTTACGGGTTCGGTGTACCAGTAGCGCAGCGTATCCAATATGCTAGCAGGGCCGCTCACCGTTACCGAATCGGGCGAAACGGTGGGTTTGTCCCTCCCTTCAAACTGCTTGGCATAGCCAATATCCCCTTGCAAGCGCACGGGCACCGTTTTGGTTATCTTTTTATCGAACTGGAGATGGATGGTATCCGGCGAAAAGCTAATAAGCGAATAGCCCGGCGGCATCTCGCCCGCCAGCTCGCTTTGCAGGCTGCGGGCCAGCACGTAAGGTTGCGCTTGGTTGGCCCTGTAGGCAATGGGCAGCGTAATGCGCACTATTTTAAACTTGGCCATCAGCAGTTTAAAGCCCGTGGCGTTTACCAGTACCTTGCTCTTGTCTGGCAAGTCGCGCACGGCCACACGGTCATCGGGCAGGTTGGCATAGGCCAGCGCAACGGGCACATAGGCCGTGTAGGTGTTTGATAGCTTGATGATTAGCCATAAAAAAGCGGCGATACCCATGCAAAGCAGGAGTATCGCCGTGTTTTTGGAGGTTCCAGCCGAACGGTTCTTTTTCGGGATTTGATTCTCCGGTCCGCTGGCTGTTTCCATACTGGGTTATTTTTCTTCCGTAGTTTCTACCAACTCTTCCCTCTTGTTGTTGCCGCTGTTGCCATTATTATTGTTATTGGCAGTTACGGCTTTGGTATAATCGTGCGAAACGGCCGTTCTTTCGATCTTTAGTTTCGTGTTCGCGTCTACCTCAATCAACAGGGAATCATCGTTTACTTTCAGGATTTTTCCGTGGATGCCGCCGATGGTAACAACCTTGTCACCTTTCTTCAAGCTATCCAGAAAACTCTTCTGCTCCTTGGCCTTCTTGGTCTGCGGGCGAATCATGAAGAAGTAGAATACTACCATCACGAGGCCCATCATTACCAACATGCTTAGCGGGTTGCCGCCTTCGGGGCCGCCAGCCATAAGGAACAAACGCTGCAATTCAGTCATCTCTCAGTATCCCTCACTATTAGTTAGCAGCAGGGGCCGGACCACCTTCGATTTCGCTGGTGATGTTCAAAGTAGTTACGCTCGGGTCAGTGTTGGCAGTAATGGTAACTTGCTTTTGCTGAACGCCTGACTTGCCTTTGCTATCAAAAGAAACTTTGATTTCGCCTTTGCCACCTGGAGGGATTGGCTCGGTTGGGTAGTAAGGCACGGTGCAACCGCAAGAACCTTTGGCATTGCTGATGATCAAGTCATTGCTACCGGTGTTGGTAAAAGTAAAGGTATGCTCTTTCACTTCGCCTTCTTTGATTTTGCCCCAGTTGTAGTCGGTTTCGGCAAAAGAGATAGAAGTGGTAGGGCCGGTAGGAGCTGCTGGAGTTTCAGCACCGGTATTCGGGTTGTTCACCGTATTGGTGTTCACGCCAGTAGTGTCGGTGGCAGTAGTTTCGCCGCCTTCGCCGCTGTTGCAGGATGCGAAGAAAACGCCTGCAGCCAGCATCAACAAAAATGCTTTCTTCATCTTTTCAGATTTTGGTTTGTTTAATTTTCAATGTGCAAATTTAAAAAAAGCGCGGACAAAAAGCGAATTGGCTAATATTTGTTAACCTTTTTTAACCTTGAAGCCCACGGCCGCTTTTCTTGATGGCGCCGCTTTCTTTCAGCTCCTTCATAATCTTGTCAAGCACCCCGTTCACAAAGTCTTTGCTCTTGGGCGTGCTATATTGTTTGGCTATCTCTATGTACTCGTTTATGGTAACCTTTACAGGTATGATGGGGAAATAGAGCAATTCGCACAGGGCCATCTTCATAATAATCATATCTAGGATGGCGATACGCTCCAAGTCCCAGTTTTCCAGTTTGGGGGCTATAAGGGTAGAAAACTCCTCTTGGTGGTGCAGCGTGTATTGGAACAGCTCGTTCACAAAATCCCTATCGTCTGGCTCAATACTCAGGTCGCCTATTTTGTTCAGCGTTTTGCCGATGCTGTAATGGTCCAAAAAATCGTTCAGGCGGAAGGTAATAACCTGTTGGTCGTCAATCCAGTTAGGGAACTGCTCTTCCAAATGCTGCGTAAACACCTCGCTTTCCAGCAATACTTTGCTAAACAAAAACCGAAGGATTTTCACGTGGTCTTTCGGCGTGGGCGTAGGCAAGCCAATGTATTTCTTGTACTCGTCGGTAGCGGCCAATTCGCGGAAAAACTTGCGGTCGGCATCGTCAAACTCAATCAACTGCACTTTATTCTTTTGCAGCTCGGTGTTGAAAAGCTTGTGCTCCTCCAGTTCTTGCACCACTTCGTTTTCGGCAAGGCGGGTGCTAAAGCTAAGGTCTTCGGCGGTGGGCAAGTGTTTGGATGCGCGCATCTCGGCCTCTTTGAGCGTATAGCGTGCCACGCGCCTTATAAAAAACAGGATGTACAGGCCCGTTTCGTAAGTTTGGTTGATGTTTTGCAGCAGTGCGTGCCTAGCGGCAGGCACGCCCGTAAAAGCCCCGCGCTCATGGGCATAGATAAACTGCATTACCTTAACGCGAAGATTCCTTCTGCTCAGCATACGGGCCTTGGATTTGAAAAGAACAATATTTCCATGCGAGGGTGCAAAAATCGGTATTTTTAAACGAAATAGCAACAAAAGAACCGCAGCGGTATTTACGCACAAACACAAGGCACTCGGCAAAAAGCATGGCACGGCCCCGAAAAAACGCCCACCAAGCCCTACGCATTTCCACTTATACCCTTGATTTTGAGCGTTTTTGCCGCGAAAAATTTAGCTGCACATTGTGAATGCGTTACGTATCAATAAGTCGATTTCCGGGGTTTTGCACGGTTGATGGCGAAACCTAAAAATGCCCCTAGCGTAACAGTGCATAAATAACCTAACAACGAAAGCACAAGAACAAATACCATGAGGAACTGATACTAGGAGGGATTGAAGAGCTGACAGGCAGCGAAAGATATTGAGGAGCTTTTCATGGTTGGTTGAAACCAGCGGCACATACCTTGGGCGGTATCTGCCGCTGGTTTGTTTTTTTGGGGAAGGGGGCGATAATTTTTAGATGTCATCTGCCTAAGGCAGACCTCCTAGCACCGTTGCGATGAAGTTGATTTAAGAGAAATACCGCATTGGAACATGTTGCGCATTAGTGGGGTTTAGCGACTCTTCAAGAAGATCCTTACAGGATGAACTGTATTTTTACTCACTACCTGCAACTCATGTCGCCCCCCCAAGTTCTTCAACAAAATGTCATTCTGTAAGAACCTCCTAGCACTGCTACACGAAAATTGAATTACGGCTATCAGCCGCTTAGGGAAGACTGGCCATAATTTACAGATTTAATGTTTACTCTTTGAGGAGGTCCTTATAGACCTTAGATTTACCACAAGCAATAAATACGTTCCCATTTTTTATTTGCTAACATAAATATTATGAAAAGCGATTCAGCTAGCGAAACACTTTTAGGGAAACCTAAAGTATATGGTAGTGTTATCTACAATAGAGGTGTAAGGGTTATTCTTGCAGGAGTAATTTGTTTAGCGATATTAATAGCATACATGTTGGGGGAATGAGCGGGTTCATTAGTCTTCACACGATATGGAAGTTCTTAGCATAAAGATTTGGTAAGTTACGGTTCTATGCAACTTAACAAACTCCTAACTTTTTGCAAATCGAATAAGTTTGTGGGAAACAAAGTTGTATTTTCCCCAAAAGCCCCATATCTTTGCAGTCCGTTTAATTTTATCAATTTAAGTAACGATGTACGCAATCGTAGAAATAGCAGGACAACAATTCAAGGTTGAAGGCGGCAAGAGCATCTTCGTGCACCGCTTGGAAGGCAATGTGGGCGACAAGCTGGAGCTTGGCAACGTGTTGCTGAAAGACGACAACGGTAGCATTACCCTCGGCACACCGCTTATCTCCGGTGCCAAGGTGGTGGCCACCATCGAGGAGCACTTGAAAGGCGACAAGGTGATCGTGTTCAAAAAGAAGCGCCGCAAGGGTTACAAGCTGAAAAAAGGACACCGCCAGTACCTTACCAAAATCAAAGTTGAAAACATTGCTTAATCCCGGTGCGCGGGGTCGCGCATCGCAATTATAAAAAGACAATACCATGGCTCACAAGAAAGGCGTCGGTAGCTCGAAGAACGGACGCGAATCGCATAGCAAACGCTTGGGCGTGAAAATTTACGGTGGACAAGGCGCTATTGCCGGAAACATCATCATCCGCCAGCGTGGCACCAAGTTCCACCCCGGCAACGGCGTTGGCCTTGGCAAAGACCACACCATTTTCGCAATGGTTGACGGCGTGGTTACCTTTACCCGCAAAAAAGACGACAAAGTGGTGGTACACGTATTGCCCTTCGTTGATGAGACCGTAGCCCCTGCCGAAGTGGCCAAAGCCACCAAAGCAAAGAAAGTGAACAAGCCTAACGACGAGGCCACCAAAGCCGATAAAGAGGCCAAGAAAGAAGCCGGCGAGCAAGAAGCCGAAGGCTAATTGATGCGCCCTTACCATACTAGAACCGCCAAGGAAATCCTTGGCGGTTTTTTTCGTTATGGATCAGAATTTACAGAATTGAAAAATTTCCGAATTCAGATAATCCGTCCGCCAACCCAATTCTATAATTCCTTAGTTCTGTAAATACTGGTTCGGACAAATTACCGCACCAGTACCCGCTTCACCACGGTGCCCTGTGCCGTTTCCACTTGTAGTAGAT
>CAYYZT010000169.1:400-7236 GCA_964476015.1 uncultured Chitinophaga sp. | reverse complement strand
CCGGGCCGGATTTTTTCAAGACGGAACGGTTGCCGAACAAGCTGGTCCAGCCAGGCACGGTGAACCTGCCAAAATCGGCCTCGGCACGGGTAAACCACAGTACGGCGGTAACCACAAAAATCACGCTCACCGTTTTCTGCTCAAACGTCATTTTGCCCAGCGAGGCATATTCATGCTTGAATATAGCCAAACTCTCCGCCGGATTATCCAACGCCGGTATGCGGTGAAGCCAGCGTAAAATGACGTAACACGCCACCAACATCATCAGCGACATGGGCACGCCATAAATAAACCATTGCAAAAAAGTAACTTGCTTGGCATCGGGGAAAAGCCCCTCGAACTGCGACACGAATATCATATTGGTGGGCGTACCAATCATGGTGGCCATGCCGCCGATGCTGGCGGCATATGCTATACCCAACAAAAAAGACTTCGCCACGGGCATAGCGCGATTGCCCAATAAGTCCTTCATTTTGGCAATTACGGCCAGCGTGGTGGGCACCATCATCATAGTGGTGGCCGTGTTGCTAATCCACATGGAAATAAAGTAAGTGGCCAGCATCAAACCGAGCAACACCAATTTCAAATCAGTGCCTATCCATAAAATAATGCGGAGGGCTATGCGCCGGTGGAGGTCCCATTTTTCCATGGCAAAAGCCAGGATAAAGCCACCGATAAACAGCATCAGCACATCGTTCATATACAACGGTGCCACGGTTTTGGCACTCATAATGCCCAATAAGGGAAAGAGAAAAATAGGCAGGAAAGAAGTAACTGCCAGCGGCACGGCTTCGGCAATCCACCAAACGGCCATCCATAGCGTTACCCCGGCCATTGCCGATACCATGGGTTGCGGTTGGATGTTTTCCATCACGGCCCAAGCGCCCAAACCCATCAACGGGCCCAATAAAATCTTTATCCAACGCCCCATAAGCTCGCTAAGATAGCATAAAGGGCCCATATATACGTTCGGGCAAAAAAAGAAGCCGATAACTAAGTTATCGGCTCACAGCCAATGGTGTTGGCTAAAAATGATAATAAACGCTATCGGTTCGTAAAGAACTCAAAATGCTTGCTATCACTTGTTACGTTGGCCCATGCCGCCTTGGCCTTGTTGGCCACCGCGTTGTGGTTGTTGCTGCTCACGGCCAGTGTCTTGTTTTTTCTGCGGGTTTTGTTGCTCTTTGCGAGGTTCTTGTTCCCTTGGATTGTTTTGAGGTACCATAACTTAGGTTTTTGGTTATACTGGGATACTATTGCCATAACCCTGCCAAACAATCGTAAGCCATTGAAAATCAGCAAAAATAAGGTTTGCCTATATTCAAATTTCAGGGAAATGGTGCCCCAAGCTTCCTCAACTGTGCCCCATAGGTTGCCTAGAAATTTAGGGGCATTAATTTTGTGATGCCGTTGATTTAGAACGGCTTCGCCACCAAAGTGCCAAAGAGAAGCCGGAAACGATGTGCCACACACCCCACCAAGCAGCAATCAAAGCCATGCCGCCCATGCCGCCAAAAAAGTTGAAAATCAATACCAGCCCCAGCCCGGAATTTTGAAGGCCCGACTCCAAGGCCACGGAACGCCTGTCCGGTTCGGCCAAGCGGAATATATAGCCCAACGCATACCCGGAAACCAAAGCGATACCGTTGTGTACCAACACCAGCAGCATTACCTTGTCGAAATAGGCTATAAAAACATCAGCGTTTTTGCTGAAGGCCATGATTACAAAAGCCGCGAAAATGACCAGCGAGAGGTTGGCAATCGGTTTCTTTATTTTTTCGGTTACGGCTGGCAAAAGGCGGCTAAAAGCCATACCGGCCAGCAACGGCAGCAGCAACACGATGAGGATGGACTGGAACATATCCCAGATGTCGATAACGATTTGCTGGTCGGTTTGGGCATCGGGCAGCAGGCTGCTCCAAAAGGCAAAATTCAACGGCGTGGCAAAAATGGCCACGATGGTGGAGATAGCACTAAGGGTAATGGACAAGGCCACGTTGCCTTTGGCGTATTGGCATAAAAACGTGGATACGTTGCCGCCCGGGCAAGCCGCCACCAGTATCATGCCCAAGGCCATGGCCGGGTGCGGTTTCCAGAGCAATATCAATAAAAACGTGAGCGCTGGCATGGTGATAAACTGTGCCAACAACCCTACTAGCGTGGCTTTCGGGTTTTCGGCCAGTTGGCGGAAATCGGACCATCGGAGGTCCAACGCCACACCGAACATGATAATGGCCAAACAGATGTTGAGGGCCACTATATTGCCGGGACTAAAATCGAGCTGGATGTTTTCCAAAGGGGGTTAGTCTGTTTATCGGTTAATCAGTTTATCGGTTGACCAATAACTGGATGGGTAATTTGTGAAATTGAAAGTCGGTTATGTCTTGGAGGATTTGATAACCAATCAACCGATTAACCAATCAACCGTTTAACCAAACACCAATCAATTATCCGCCGCCCAGCACACCTGTATTTCCCTAGGGCCTCTGTAGGGCAGGCGGCCGTGGGAGGTGCTGAAATTGTCGATGGCCAGCACGTCGCCCTTTCGCCAAGGGAAAATCACCATGTTTTTCCAAATAACTTCCTCTAGGTGTTTTACATATTCCACCGGGATGGGGCTGCCATCGCGAAACGTGCAGTTCATCGCTTGGTCGCCGTCTTTGGTGGTAAGTTTTTTGATGCCGCTCATCAGCGAGGTAACGAAATTGAACCAATGCGCCCGTGCGTTTTGCTGGCGTTTGGCAATGTAGCCATACTCAATGGCCGCCACCGCCTCGTGAAACACCTGCACGTGGTTGAACCAGACCGTTTCGCCCGTTAGCGGATGTTTTTTGGTTGCCTCTTGATCATTGATAAGGGTGAGTTTATCGTCGCCTTTCCAGTGATATTCGAGCCCGTTTTTGGCGCATTCGGCCTCTACTTTCTTTTTGTCGGTGGTAAGGAACATCTCGTCCCACCGCTTCAGCTTCCACAAATCGAACTTTGCCTTGGCATTGGGACCATTATAGTTTCGGATGTTTTTAATGCCCTTGCGCTCAAACTCCTCACGGATTTTGGGGTCCAAATCGCGGTACACCTTTTCCGGCTCTATATGGCAGTAGAAAAACAGCTTTCGCGGCGGGTTGGGCAAAAAGCTCATTTCGCAGTGCTGCATAATGGGGTAGAACGGCGGCAGCTCGCTGGCGGAAAACACATACTGGCTCACCGCATTGCGGGGCGAGGTACCGAGGTAGTTGTTCTTCAAATCGGCATCCACGCCCATGGCCACGTGCTCGAACTGTTGCGGACCGTCCACGTCAAAACCCCGGAACAGGATGGCCCCGTGCTCGGTTATCTTTTGGTTGATGAAATCCTTGTTTTCGTCCAACCACTGCCTGAGGCTGGCGGCAGTTTTAGGCGCGCCCTCGGCAGGTTCAATAAGTATTGGCAGGGGTTGGTTAGGGTAAACGGTGGAGATTTTTACGGCGGTGGCAGTGGCTTCCATAATTGGATTGGTTTGTGCCTCAAAAATTACGGAAAATGTAGTATTGATTTAAACACAAAGTACACAAAGATTAAAAAACACAAGGGTCACGAAGTATTAAGCGGTCTGACGACTTCTTTTGTATGGGCGCAGAGCCGATTTATGTTTGAAATTTCCTTCAAGCAGTCGTCCGACCGCTACCGTGATGTGTTACGCGGCCCCGTGTGCTCGCCAACCACAGCACCGCTATATCGGTCGGACGGCGAAAAGCCGTCTGACCGTATCCTTTACAATACCTTGATGGTATGCCCATCGAACCCCACCACATCACCAATGCGCAGCTTTTTGCGTTTTTGGTACTCGGTGCTGCCGTTCACTTCCACTTCGCCCTCGGTAATGCGCACATGGGCCTCGCCGCCGGTTTCCACCAAGCCGAGCACTTTTAATAGATTGTCCAAGGTAATGTATTCTTGGCCGTGCAGTTCAAATTCCATAAAACGAAGGTACGAAAACTACACCGCAAAACTCTCGCCACAAGCGCAGGTGCGGCTAGCGTTGGGGTTCACGAAGTAAAAACCCTTGCCGTCCAGTCCGTCGGAAAACTCTAGCGTAGTGTTGAACACATAGAGGAAGCTCTTGAGGTCGGTAACTATTTTCACGCCCTTGTCCTCGAACACTTGGTCGTCGGGCCGCGACTCGTTATCGAATTTCATATCGTAGGTAAAACCCGAGCAGCCGCCCGCCAGCACGCTCACGCGCACAAAGTGGGCATCGGTAAGGCCGTCGGTGGCCTTAATTTTATCTATCTGCGCCTTGGCGGTATCTGATACGAAAAGCATGACGTTGGTTTCTGTGTTCAAAAGTACAAAACCATAACGTAAAGGTGGCGGGTATTGTTCCTTGATTTGCTTATGTTATGTGGTGGCTGGGGGCTGGTAGTGATGTTGGTCCTTAAGTGAGGAGGTATAAGGGAGCGGGATTTCCAACCTTCACTGTGCGTCCTTTGTAAAATATTAAGCTGGAACTCTAGAAATAAAGTTTCTAATTCCATCAATTAATAGTTTTACTTGTTCTTTATTGTAATCGTTATAGCTTCCATGAGCCGCTTTATTTCGTAGGTCAAGCCAAGCAGTTACACTTTTTTGGTCTAACAATGTATAGGCATTAGCCTTTGTTAAGTCTGCATTCAATTTATCTGCTTTAATAGGCTTACCTGCTATTTCTACTGGGAGAGAATGTTTTATCGTTAATTTCTTTAAATGGCTTTCAAGAGTTGCTCCTACTAACACCGCAGCAGGATCCTTAAAACCATTATCAAGCAGGTGCTCAGCCATTTCTATAAAATCAGAAAACACTTCTGCATGAACTAACTCAGAAAGAGTTTTCAAATACCCATGCATTAAATCGTCTCGAAGAGCTTGTGCCACGCCTATTATACTAGAGGTATGTGTGTGTAAGTCTGGATTATGCAATAATATTCTTTCAATTTCTCTACTATAAGTTGATTGAGAACCCGCAATTCTATTAATAGCCGCTATAGCTTGAGTAACCAAACTTTGTCTCTCGTGCTTAGGCAAATCGGTTAAATCGCTATATTTTGATTTTAAACGCATAGCATTATAAGAGTTTACTATACCGTCCAATTGTGCTACGAAAATTTTCTGATCCATATTGTACATTATTAATTAGTAATAGATTCCAATCACGGATCCACATTCACCACCACACCCGCTTTTTTATATTCCTTGTGCTGGTTCAGTTCGTTTAGGGCTTGGAGGATGGCGGCCTTGTCGGCGGGCAGTTGGGTGCTGTCTTTCGGTATTTTGATAAGGATGGATTGGAGGTATTGGTTCTTTACCCGCCCGATAAATGGCGGCACGGGGCCCATTACCATGCTCTTTAGCTTGGGGCGCAGCAGGTTGCCCAGCCACTTGGCGGCATCTTGTGCTATGTTGCGCTCTATGTGCTTTACGGTTATCTCAATCAGCCGCGTGTAGGGTGGGTAGTAAAACTGGCGGCGTATTTTCAGTTCCTCCTCGTACAGTTCCTCCCACTTGCCGTCGCGCACGGCCACTACCACGGGGTGTTCGGGGTTCATGGCCTGTATCAGCACCAGCCCCCGTTTGTCCCTGCGCCCGGCGCGGCCGCTCACCTGCTCCATTAGTTGAAAAGCCCGCTCGTGCGAACGGAAATCGGGGAAGGCCAAGAGCTGGTCGGCACTGAGGATGCCCACGAGGTTCACTTCGCCGAAGTCCAGCCCTTTCGTTACCATCTGTGTGCCCACCAGCACGTCCAAATCATGGTTTTGGAACTGGTCGATGATTTTATGGTGCCCGTCTTTGCCACGGGTGCTGTCCAAATCCAACCGGCCCACCCTAGCGGTCGGGAAAAAGATGGGCAGTTCCTCCTCAATCTTCTCCGTACCGAAACCGAAGATGCGCACGTGTACTTGGCCGCAGCCTTCGCACTTGGTGGGCAACTCGCGGCTGTAGCCGCAATAGTGGCAGCGCAGCGTTTCGCTCTGTTTGTGGTAGGTAAGGCTCACGTCGCAGTTGCGGCACTTGGGTATCCAGTTGCAGTTGATGCACATGAGGTACGGCGCAAAGCCCCGCTTGTTTTGAAAGAGGATAACCTGCCCGTTGTTGTCGAAGCTGTGCTGCATCTGGTCGAGCAGCACGGGCGAGAAGTGCGACTTCATCACCTTGCGGCGGGTAAGGTCTTTCACGTCTATAATGCGCACTTCGGGCAGGGCGGTGCCGCCGTGTCGTTCCAAAAGCCGCACATACACATACTTGCCCTGCCGCGCATTAAAATAGCTCTCCAACGAGGGCGTGGCCGTGCCCAGCAGCGTTTTGCAGCCGTGAACGTGTGCCAAAAATATCGCCGCATCGCGGCCGTTGTAGCGCGGGGCTGGGTCGTACTGTTTATAGCTGCTCTCGTGCTCCTCGTCCACTATTACCAAGCCGAGCTGTTGGAACGGCAAAAACACCGCCGAGCGCGCCCCGAGCACGATGGAGTATTCGCCCGTGAGCACTTTCTGCCATATTTCCACCCGCTCTTGGTCGTTGAAACGGGAATGGTAGATGCCCACCTTATCTCCAAACTGTGCCCGCAGGCGGTTAATCATTTGGGCGGTAAGGGCAATTTCGGGCAACAGGTACAGCACCTGTTTGCCCTCGGTAATGGCTTGTTGTGCCAAATGCAGGTAAAGTAACGTTTTCCCGCTTCCCGTTACGCCGTGCAGCAGGGCCACGTCGTGTTTCTCGAAGCCCGTTTCCAGCTCCGTTAAGGCCGTTTGTTGCACCGGGGTAAGGTCGATAGGTCCCACGTCGCCTTGTGGGATAAGTTGCCCCAGCCTGCCGATGGTTTTGTC
>CAYYZT010000169.1:0-390 GCA_964476015.1 uncultured Chitinophaga sp. | reverse complement strand
GGCCGCGTTCTACCAGTTTTTTGATAACGGCGGTATCCACCCCGGCCTTTTCGCATACGGCCGAGCGGGATGCTTCGCCTTCGCTGTCCATTATCTCCAAGAAAGCGGCCAAAGCCTGCTCCTGCTTGGGAGCACGTTTCAAATCGTTGCCGAGGGCGACCAGTTCGTCCCGCCCCATATCGTTGGCGGGGCGCAGGTACACCTCGGTTTTGGGCTTGAAACGCTCTTCCAGTTCCTCTTTAATCAAAATCGCCCCCTTGCCCAATAGTGCTTTTATCAGCGGATGAATGGCCCGGATGTCGATTTTCTTCTGCAAGTCCTCCACCTTTAGCGGGCCTTCGTGGCGCAGGGTTTCGGTAATGACAAATTCGCGGTCAGTAAGTTCGTGCT
>CAYYZT010000168.1:0-7253 GCA_964476015.1 uncultured Chitinophaga sp. | reverse complement strand
TATCGGTTACGGCTCGCTTCACTTTCTTGCGGATGCTATCCGGCTCCTCGCCCAAATAGATGGCGTTTTTGCCGCCTTCTGATTTGCCCATCTTGCCCGTGCCGTCCAATCCCGGAATCTTCACGAGGTTCTCCCCGAAATTAAAGCCCTGCGGCTCCGGGAAAATCTGGCAGTTGTATTGGTAATTGAAGCGGTTGCCGAAGTTGCGGGCCATCTCCAAATGCTGCTCTTGGTCTTTACCCACGGGCACCTTGGTGGCTTTGTGCAAAATAATGTCCGCCGTCATCAGCACGGGGTACGTGAGCAGCCCGGCGTTAATGTTGTCCTGTTGTTTGGATGCTTTCTCTTTGTAGGTTACGGTGCGCTCCAGCTCCCCTACCCCGGCCAGCATGTTCAGTATCAGGTATAGCTCGGGTATCTCGGGTTGGTCGCTCTGCACGTAGAGGGTGGCCTTTTCCGGGTCCAATCCACAGGCAAGGAACGTTACCAGCACCTCGCGCACGTTGGCGTGCAGGTCGGCCGGGTTGGGGTGCGTGGTAAGGCTGTGGTAGTCGGCAATAAAGTAGAAGCAATCGGCCTGCTCCTGCAAGCGCACATAGTTGCGGATGGCACCAAAATAGTTGCCCAAATGTATCTGCCCCGTAGGGCGAACGCCGCTTACAACTCTTTCCATGGGGCAAAGGTAAACGAAAATAGTATCAAGTACGGAGTATCAAGTATCAAGACTGCGGCAAAAAAAGAAGAGAGTAAGAAGTACTACTATATACGATTTTGAAGTAGACCTGCGGTCAGAAAGCATTTCGCTTTCCGACCGCTATTACGGAGCGGTGAAGCTAAAGACAAGTCGAACTGTCCCACTGCCATATCGGTCGGACGGCTAAAGGCCGTCTGACCGAAACAATCTAACTTATCATATACACTTTATGTTTTTGAATCTCGGGCAGTAGGGCCATAAATTTTGGCAACAATAATTTGATGTATTTTTCTTCGGTCCTCACTAAATCAAACACTACAATTGCAAGGGGGTATTTGTGCATATTCTGTTGATATTGGAGATTTTTGTCTACTGTCAGAATAATATCGAATCCCTCGTTAACGGCTGCTTGCATCAACTCGCCATTTTTCAATCCGCCCCAACCCATATAAACAACGGTATAGACCTCAAACTCCTGAAGTTTTTTGCGCAGCCGTTGCGGTACGCATTCGTCAAGCAGCAGCTTTGCCATTAGCCGAAATAAGCAGTTGCTGGGCGTAATTTAATAATGCGGTTACCTGTGAGTGTTTGACACCCGGAAAATCCTCGAAAAAGGCATCCAATGTCTGTCCGCCTTCCAAGTAATCGAACAATGTTTTAATGGGCACCCTCGTTCCTTTGAATACAGGAGTGCCGCTCATTACTTCTGGGTCGATAAGAATAATGTCGTTTAACATCATTACAAATATAAACGATAGTTGCCTAAAATGGTTGCAATAAATGAGGGTGCCAGTTAACTACTTATACTTCCGCCGCCTCAAAATGGAATACACCAATATCAAAAACAGGCCGCCAGCAATCCAAAGCCCACCCAGGCTAAAAACGGGAATGCCGTAGGGCGACATCCACTCTTCGGGGAACGGTACCGTCATGGCTATGGCGGAACCCAGTATAAGCGCGCAGATGATAAGCGTGATGGACATGCGGTTGGTAATGCTGTCCATCTTCTTCAGCAAATAGCCATAGCCTTGCAGCTCCACCTCGAAGTGCAGTTTGCCCCGCTCGGCTTTTTGCAACAGGCTCTTTATCTCCACCGGCAAATTGCCGAAAAACGCGCTTATTTGGTGGTAGCGGTGGTTTAGCTCTTCCAACAGGTTCTCGGGCCTGAGGCGTTCTTTTAATAGCCGCGCGCCATAAGGCTTGATAAACTCGTAGGTCTTAAAGTCGGGGTGCATGATTTTGCCGATGCCTTCCAAAATGGCCAACGCACGGAAGATAAGGAAAATGCTGCCCGGCACCTTCATCTCATAGTCGAACATGATTTTTTGCAGCGAGGCGGTCATATCGGCCATGCTACTCTCGCTCACGTCGAGCATCGAATAATCCTCGATAAGCTCGGAGAGGTCGTTGGTAAAGGCCCGCATGTCCGTAATGTTGTCCTCCACCGCCAGTTTGCGCATGCTGGCGGCCATGCCTTTGGCATCTTGGCGGGCCATGCTGATGAATATGCCCGCAAAGGCATACTTTTCGTGGCTCTCCAAGCGGCCCACCATACCAAAGTCGAGCAAGTTGATAATGCCTTTTCTATCCACCAACACGTTGCCCGGATGCGGATCGGCATGGAAGTGCCCGTGTTCAAAAATCATGGTGAGGTAGATGTGCATCCCGTTCTCCACCACTTTCTTAGGGTTCAGCCCCCAAGCCTTCAACTGGGCCACGTCCGTAATCTTACAACCGGATACATATTCTATCACCAAGGTGCGCTCGGTGGAGTATTCCCTATATACTTTGGGTATATAAAAGGTGTCGTACTCACGGTACATGTGCCGGAAACGCTCAATGTTGCGAGCCTCGTTGCGGTAATCCAACTCCTTGCTCATGGAGCGCTCAAAGGCGCGCACCACATCCTCGGCATTTAACAGCCCTTGGCGTTTTAGGTACCTATCGGCACGGCCAACGGCTTCTTTCAAAATGCTCAGGTCGCGCTCCACTGTTTCTTTTACCTCGGGCCGTTGCACTTTTACCACCACGTCGGTGCCGTCTTTCAGCTTGGCGCGGTGCACTTGGCCTATGGAAGCGGAAGCCAAGGGCTTTTCGCTGAAATAATCAAAAAGCTCGTCGAGCCGTTTGCCGGTTTCGCTTTCAATTATCTGCTTGGCTTTTGCGTAAGAAAACGGCGGAACCCTGTCCTGAAGCTTTTCAAACTCCTTAATCAGCGGTTCGGGCAACAGGTCGGGGCGGTTGCTGAGTATTTGGGCCAGTTTTACAAAGGTTGGCCCCAACTCTTCGGCCACCATACGTATGCGCTCCCACCGGGTGTATTCAAATACGGGCCTATCTTGCCGCACCCAAGTAATGCGGCCACTTTCGGGAACGAAATTCCGCAGTGTGGAATTCGTTATCACATCCTCAAACCCGTACTTTATGAGTACTTGTATGATTTCCCTGGTACGTCCTAGATTTCTAAACGTTTGATTGAACAACATCCCGCGCTGGTGGTTTGAGCTTATGCGAATTTACTAAATAAATCCACGCCAAAAATAATGACTACCCTAAGCAACTTTTAAGCCAACGTTTTCAACTGGCTTGGTTGGCCATGGGCTCTTCCATGGTGGGGAACCACTTGGCCAGCATGGAGCGGATGTCGTTAATTTTTACGGGCTTGGCTATATAATCGTTCATGCCGGCCTGTAGGCATATCTCGCGCGCCTCGCTCATGGCGTTGGCCGTCATGGCTATTACAATGGGCTGTCTGTGCAAAGCTTTGCTCCTCAATGCCTTGGTGGCTTCTATGCCGTCCATTTCGGGCATCTGCATATCCATGAAAATAACGTCGTACTCCTGCTGTTGCAGCATCTGCATCACTTCCAGCCCATTGGTAACCACCTCTGCCTGGAAGCCGATATTGTTCAATATGCCCTTGGCTACTTTTTGGTTGATAAGATTGTCTTCGGCTACCAAAATGCGCAGGTCTTTCCTGAAATTATCGGGCGCAATTTCCACACTGTTCGGCCCGAGTTCCTTGGCTTGCCGTGCCTGGGTGCTCAACAATCGGCTCACGGTGTAGTATAATTGCGATTGACGGGCAGGCTTGGTAATAAAAGCAGAGTACAGCTCGCGCTGCATGGCTCCGGGCATGGTGCCCAGCGAGGTGAGCATTACTATGGGCAGCTCGGCCTTGCTAAAGTGTTGCCGTAGCTTTTGGGTAAACAAATCGCCGTCCATATCCGGCATTTGCATATCCACCACCGCCAAGTTGGGCCTTCTGGCGGTGCTTAGCATAAACTGTAGGGCATCTTCCGGCTTTTCGTAGGCGGCTGTTTCCACGCCCCATTTGCGAAACTGGAGCTGTTGTATTTTCAGGTTGGTACGGTTGTCGTCAACCAGCAACACAAACTTGCCAATAAGGTCTTTCGCCATTTCTATCTTACGAAAAACCTCGTCGTCGGCATTGGCTTGCACCTGTATGGTAAAATAGAAGCTGGAGCCTATGCCCACCTTGCTGTCCACCTTTATGGTACCTCCCATCAGTTCCACCAGTTTTTTGCTGATAGCCAAGCCAAGGCCCGTGCCGCCATACTTTCTGGTGGTGGAAGAATCCACTTGGGTAAACGAACGGAACAGGCGGTCCACCTTATCGCCCGGTATGCCGATGCCCGTATCGCGCACCATAAACTCCAAGGTATGCTTGTCTTTGACTTGCGTAATGCTCCTTACCGACACCAGTATCTCGCCGCTTTCGGTAAATTTGATGGCATTGCCCACCAAGTTTACCAATACCTGCCTCAAGCGGGTTGAATCGCCCAAAATATCCACCGGTACTTCCGGCTCAAAGTAATATACCAGTTCCAGCCCTTTGTCGAACGCCTTGTGCGAGAGCAAGTCGAACACATCTTCAATGGTATCAACCATGTTATACGGGTGGTGCTCCAACTCCATGTATCCGGAGTCTATTTTGGAGTAATCCAGTATATCGTTGATGATTTCGAGCAGGTTGTCGCCACTGGTCCTGATGGTATCCACATAGTCGCGCTGTATCTCGTCCAGCTTCGTTTCCATCAACAGGCCCGTCATGCCCACCACGGCGTTCATGGGGGTGCGTATTTCGTGGCTCATGGTGGCCAAAAACTCCGATTTGGCCCTAGCCCCTGCTTCCGCTTCTTCCTTGGCCAGTTTCAGCTCGGCCTCCGCCTTTTTACGGTTGGTAATGTCGCTTTCTATGGCAATATACTTCTGCACCTGGCCCTTGCTGTCCAGTATCGGGGTAATGTTGAGTTGCAGCCAATACGAACGGCCGTTTTTATGGTAGTTGAGCAACTCTTCGGTAAACGACTCGTTTTGCGCCAGCTTTTCCCTGATGCGCTCCACGGTAGCCGTATCGGTATCGGGGCCCTGCAATATCCTGCCCGGCTTCATGCCAGCCACTTCGGGCAAGGTGTAGCCCGTAATGCGCGTAAAGCCTTCGTTTACCCACTCTATACGCGTGTGGGCATCGGTAATAATAACGCCGTTATCGGTTTTGCTGGCCACCAACGACAGCTTGCGCAGCTCTTTGTCGGCCTCTTTTTGCTTGCTTACATCGCTATACGTCACGGCACAGCCATCCGTGTCGAATTTTACGCAAACCACCAGCAGGCAGTGTTTCTTGCCGTCGTTTTCAAACTCCACCTCCTCGCTAAACGATACGCCTGTTTGGATAACGTTCACCATCTTCTCGAAAACGCCCGTGGTTTTGGTGCCCGGTGTTTTCTCCAGCAAACGCTCCCCTTTACTCACCCGGGTAATATCTGGGGCGCTCTCCGCCTCCCTGTTGGAGAGGATGCACTCCAAATCAACTATCTCGCCGTTTTCATAAATGGCTTTGTAGGCCAAAATGGAGTTGGGCGAGCTGTCCATTACCCGTTGCAGCAGTTCGTGGGTCTTTTTCCAATCCGTAATATCGGTACTGGAGCCCAGCATGCGCACGGCCTTGCCCGTATCATCGAAAATGGCCTTGCCCCGTTCCAACATCCAAATGTAATGGCCCCTTTTGTGCCGTATCCTAAACTCGGCCACGTATTGTTGTGTTCGTCCTTCCAAATAGTCGGAAATGGCTTTTTTGGCGGCTAATTGGTCTTCGGGGTGCAACTTATCTTCCCAACTGGCCAAGGTGTGCTCAAACTCCGGATCTTCGTAGCCCAGCATGTTCTTGTAGCGGGTGGAATAGAACAATACCCCCGTGGTGAGGTCCCAATCCCAAATGCCGTCGTTGGCACCTTCAAGGGCCAAGCGATACCGCTCCCGGCTTTCGTGCAGTTGCTGTTCGGTTTCTTTCTGCTTGTCGATGTCCTTTACGCGGATAAGCAGCAGCGATTTCTCTCCCTGTTTTACCTCGCTTATCGATACATCGCCCCAAAACTGCCTGCCGCTAAACGTAAGGCACCTCATCTCTTCGCGCCAGTGGCCGCCCGTGCGCACGTGCCGCACCACTTGCCGCCGCTTTTCCTTGGATGCGGGGTGCTGTAAAAAATCGTTCACGGGGCGGCCCTCCACTTTTTGCCCCTCGGCGGCACCAAAGGTTTTGGCCGTGTTGGCGTTGCTGTCGATGATGGTGCCGTTTAGGTCGGCAATGAAAATGGAGTCCCGTGTTTGGTCGAGCACGGCCGTAAGAAACTCGCGGCCCGCTATTACCTTGCCCTGCGCCCGTATGCGAAAATAGTTGACGGCCAACAGTGCCGCGCAGATAAACACACTGTTAACAATATTGGCGGTTTGCACCTCCGGCGGCAGCCCGGAAAGCAGAATGCCCACCATATAGGCCACGGCAAACGTAATTAAAAACACCACCAACCGCCCGATGCCGGCAAACACCATGGAAATAACCATGACAATGAACAGCAGCGAAACAAAGTGCGAGGGCGGGTATTGGCTTACATAGGTGAGGAACACGCTGTGCAGCATGAAAAAGTAGAACACGCTTTCCGTCATCCTCCTCTTGAAAAGGAAACTGAGCCAAGGGGCAAACGTGAACCCGAAAGATGCGATGCAGATAAACGACACCAGATAGCGCGAGAGCATAAAGAAGCTATCCTCTTGCCCATCGTACTGTATGAGCAGCCCAAACAGTGTTTTGCCGATGCCGCCTATCAAAAGGAGCATACGGTAGGTGCTGAGGTCGGCCTCTTGCTGTCGGTTATGGAAAACGGAGCGGGTCATTAAGCGGCTGCAAATTAATCAATCTAATAATTAAATTGATTGTTAGCACGGCTTTATATAGCCTTCGATAACATAATTTCAATGGAATCGGCAAACATTTGGTGGCCAGCGTTGTTAAAGTGCCCGTCGGGCAAGGGATGGAAATGGCTAGTGGCGAACGGTAGCAACCGCACGTTTTCCCCCAACCCTTGCCATACGGCGGGGTAAAGCCTTCCCATGTCTTCCGTGGCAAACGTATCCTTTCCCTTAAAATCGGTGCCGAGATACGGTATGGGCAAAATCAATAGTTGTGCGCCGCTAGCGTGGGCCATTGCTTGTATTTCCTTTAAATATCCATTGGTTACGTTGCTGTGCAAAAGTGCAT
>CAYYZT010000167.1:3939-7304 GCA_964476015.1 uncultured Chitinophaga sp. | reverse complement strand
TTATCGGTTGATTTGTTAATCAGCCTATAACTCGCAAGGCTCCAAGCTAAGCGGTTTGGTTCGCTTGTTACCTGTTAATTGCCCTAACAGTATGAAGCCCGTTAGCCGTACATTTGTACTGATTAACCGTTCAACAGATAAACCGATTAACCATCCATGAAAAGAGCCCTCGTAAACAGCAACGTTTGGGTGGCCTTGGGTGCGGCAGGCTTAACTTTTGCCACGGATGTGTTGGCAGGCATAAACTTACAGTGGCAGCTGTATGCTTTGGTGTTTTCCGCCACGCTGATTACTTATAACTTGCAGAGGTTGGCTTCTGCGGAAAAACGCCAAGCACTTAACTTTCCGGGCAATAGTGAATGGATAAATGCCAACAAGGCATACATCTATATCTCCAGTGCTGTTGCAATAGCGGTTTGCTTTTATGGCTATTTCCATCTCAACGATTGGCAAAAGACTGCGCTGGTATTGCTGAGTGTTGTTTCGGTATTGTATGCCCTGCCCGTTATCCCCACGCCCAAGGGCTGGATACGCTTGCGCGATTTCGGTATTACCAAACCAATTGTACTGGGCATTACTTGGGGATTGGTAACGGCCGGGTTGCCTTTGCTTGGTATGGGCGACAACCGCCAATTACCGCCAAGCAACCATCATGAAGCCTTGCTTGTTATTTCTCGCTGCCTGATGATGATAGGCATCTGCATCCCGTTCGACATCAAGGATATGGCTTTTGACCGCGCCACGATGGCCTACCCTACCCTGCCCATAAAGTTTGGGGTAAAGCCTACGTTAATAATAGCTACCATATTTTCCATGACTGGATTCACAGCATTTGCTTTTTGGTGGCTTCGCAGTGCTTGGGGGTGGCCTGTTTTGCTGGCCGTGTTAATAAGCTTAATAATTGAGCTCTGGCTTATCAACCGCACCAAAGAAAATAGCCCGAATTGGTATTATGGCTTCGTATTGGACGGACTGATGATTTTACACTCCATACTTTTGGTAAGTACAGTAGGGCTGTCCATTCTTATCCTATTGGCAACCAACCCTTCTCTCGACTAAGACCATAGACCGTCTACTATTTGGCTTTTCCCATAGTAAACCTTAATTTTAGCCGCCGATTGGCAAACCCAATATAAAAACCGAGATACACGATGAATTTACACGAATATCAGGGCAAATCCATCCTCAAGTCATTTGGGGTGAAGGTACAGGAAGGCATCGCCGTTGACACCGTTGACGAAGCAGTAGACGCCGCAAAAGCACTGCAAGAGCAAACCGGCACCGGATGGTGGGTGGTAAAAGCACAGATACACGCCGGTGGCCGCGGCAAAGGCGGTGGCGTAAAACTGGCCAAAAACATCGACGACCTGCGCGAAAAAGCCAATGCCATATTGGGCATGCAACTGATTACGCCGCAAACCGGCCCTGAAGGCAAAAAGGTTAACAAAATACTTGTTGCCCAAGACGTTTACTACCCTGGCGAAAGCGATACCAAGGAGTTTTACATGAGCGTGTTGCTAGACCGCACCAGTGGCCGCAACGTAATTATCTACTCCACCGAGGGCGGTATGGATATCGAAGAAGTAAGTGAGCACCACCCAGAGAAAATACATAAAGAGCTGATTGACCCGAAATCGGGCCTGATGCCGTTCCAAGCTCGTAAAATTGCTTTCAACCTAGGTTTGGAAGGCGAGGCTTTTAAGGAAATGACCAAGTTTATCCCGGCCCTTTACCGCGCCTATGTGGAGTCTGACTCGGCCATGTTCGAAATCAACCCGTTGCTGAAAACCTCCGACAACAAGATTTTGGCCGTAGATGCCAAAGTAACGTTGGACGACAATGCCCTGTATCGCCACCAAGATTACGCCGACATGCGCGACGTAACCGAGGAAGACCCTACCGAAGTAGAAGCTGGCAAATTTAACCTGAACTTTGTGAAGCTGGACGGTAACGTGGGCTGCATGGTGAACGGTGCCGGATTGGCCATGGCTACTATGGACATTATCAAGCTTGCCGGTGGTGCCCCCGCCAACTTCTTGGACGTAGGCGGCACCGCCAACGCCCGCACCGTTGAAGCTGGTTTCCGCATCATCCTTACCGACCCGAACGTGAAGGCCATCTTGGTAAACATCTTCGGTGGCATCGTTCGTTGCGACCGCGTGGCACAAGGCATAGTGGATGCTTACAAAAACATCGGCAACATCAACGTGCCTATCATTGTTCGCTTGCAAGGCACCAATGCCGAGGAAGCCAAGCAGTTGATTGACAATTCCGGCCTTAAGGTTATTTCGGCCATATTGTTGAAAGAAGCTGCTGAAAAGGTGGCCGAGGTACTAAACGCCTAATCGACAATAGAATATATTAGATAAAAAGCGCCCCGACACATCGGGGCGCTTTTTTGTGCTTACAAAAGCCAAAAAATCATCAAAATAAAATTAAATTTGTCCGCAAACGGTGCACCCCGAATGGTTTTATCGAACCAGATTTATCTTAATTCGTTAATACATGGGGAGCGAGGCACATGCCTTATGTAAATGAAAAAAGCCAAGAACATATTTGCGGGTCTTAATGCGGGCGTGGTTACCATTACCATGGTTTACTTGGCGTTTGGGCTGTCGTGGATATTGTTTAGCGATGCGCTGGTATTGGTGCTTTACCCCGAAGCAAACCCTGATACGCTTACTTCAATACAAACGCTCAAAGGCTGGGTGTACATTACGTTTACCACGCTTATGCTGTTGGTGCTCATCTCCAACTTTGCCCGCAAAGTGCGCACCGCCGTGGAGCAGCAGCAAGAATCGGGCAACGTGCTCAAAAAGCTGGTGGATGAAGTAGGCGTGGGCATTGCCCGGCTGGATACCGAAGGACGCTTTATATACGCAAACCCTGATTGCTGCAAGTTTTTCGGGTTTACGGAGGAAGAGCTTTCGCAAAAGAACCTCTTCGAATTGACACATCCCGATGATGTGGCGCAGGAGCGTAAGTGCTGGGGCAAACTTATCGGCAGGGAAACGCCTGCTTTTAATTTTAAGCTGCAAATCCGTTTCCTGAACAAATACAACCAGATAACGTGGGCCGATGAAAGCATCACTTTGGTAGAAGATGCCCAACGCGACCCGAAGTATTTGGTGTTGGTGATACACAACATTACCGACCTGAAAAAGGCCGAGGAAAATCTGGAAGAAAACATCCGCTACTACCAAACCGTACTCGAAAACTCGTTCGACGGGGTGAGTATTATCGACAGGATGGGCACTATAAAATACCAAACCCCATCGGTAGAGCGCATCATTGGCTATCCCAAGGAAACACGGGTGGGCGGTAGCGCGATGTCTTTTATCGGGCCTGAAGACCTGCCCAAGGTG
>CAYYZT010000167.1:0-3929 GCA_964476015.1 uncultured Chitinophaga sp. | reverse complement strand
TGAACCTCATTTTTGAGCAGATGGTAAAGGGCGAGATTGGGGAAGCCCGCACCATCGTAAAATACATAAGGGCCGACAAGAAACAGCGGTATCTTGACCTACACGTACACAACATGTTGCAAGACCCGGTGGTAGCGGGCATCGTGGTAAATTTCAGGGACGTTACCGACAGATTCCAGATAGAGCACAAGCTGCACGAAAGCGAAGAACAGTACAAGTTGTTGTTTTTGCACAACCCCATCCCCTCTTTCATACACGACCCCGCCACGCTCAACTATTTGCAGGTAAACGATGCCGCCGTGAAGGGCTACGGCTACACGCGCGAGGAGTTTTTGGCCATGAACCTGAAAGACATCTGCCCGCCGGAAGATATACCAGACTTGTTGGAAGACTTGGCACGAACGGAAACGGGCGGCCAAGAAGGGGGCCGCATCTGGCGGCATTATACCAAAACGGGGCAGTTGAAGTATGCGAAGATATCTGCTGTGGATATTCCTTACAACGGCACAAAGGCCCGTATGTCCATCGCCAACGATGTTACCCAAATCATGGCCAACCAAGAGCACATCCGCCAAAGCGAGGAACGCTATCGTCATTTGGTGGAAAACTTGCCTGCCGGTGCGGTGTTGGTTCGGGGCGAAACACTGTATTTCAACAAGGCCGTTTCAGAGATTACGGGCTACGAAAACGGCGAAATCAATAACTTGGGCGATTGGTTCGGCAAATTGTACCAAGGCGATGCCGCCATTATTAGGCAATATTACGAAGAGGATAAGCAGAACGGTTTTTCCGCGGCCCGTACCGTACCATTGATTAGCCACGACGGCAATAGAAAGTGGGTTACATTTTTTGCCTATAAGTTTGAAACGGGCGAGGTATGGCTGATACAGGATATTACGGAGCAGAAGAAAATGGACGAGCTCATCCTGAAATCGAATATGGAAGCTGCCGACCGTGAGCGGAAAGACATTGCCGAAAAGCTGGATTCCGATATAGGCAACGTACTCGACACGGCCACCGAAACCTTGCAACAACTTGCCGAAAAAGGTCCGTTTAACGAAAGCCAGCAGCAAGTGCTGCACCGCTGCCTTGCCGAAATAATTACGGCCCGCGAGCACACCAAAGACCTTACCGCCTCGCTCGGGCAAAAACCTAGCCCTCAAAACAAAATAGAGGCACAATAATTGACGGCCCTAGCCGTCTTATCAATCATCGGCTTTAGTTAAATGTTGTTTAGTTTAAACGGGACAGAACCAAGATGGCCCCCGTACCGTTATCTTTACCACAACCGTGCAATATGGCAACCAACGAAAACCCAAAACAGCAACCCCTTAGCAAAGAATGGCTCACCGAGCAATATCTTCGGCTGGTAAACGAGCATAAATCAAGGCCCGGCTCTATATATGAAGTGGCCAAGCTGCTCGGTTTGGAGAAAAAAGCCGTGCAGCATCATTTCAAGACTATAACGGTGCTGGAGCAAAGCATCTGGGAGTCCATTATCGAGGAAACCTTTCAGCGGCTCAACGCCGAGCCTGCTTATGCCGAATATGTGGCGCGAGAACGTTTGTTGGCCTTTTATTTTACTTTGCTTGAAGTATTGCAGCCCTATCGCGAATATGTTAAGCAGGTGCCGCTTACCACCAATGTGTTCGGCTGGGGCGGCGATGTGTTCGAGGGTTTTCGCAAGGCGTTTAAGAATTATACGCAAGGATTGGTGGACCTTGGCCTAGAAACGGGCGAAGTGGAAAAACGCACCTTCCTTACCGACAAGTATCAGGATGCGCTTTGGGCACAGTGTTTGTTTATACTGGGCTTCTGGGCGAAAGACAACAGCGAGAACTATGAGAAAACCGACGAGGCCGTGGAACGCTCCGTAAACCTTTCGCTTGATTTAATGGCCCGCGGGCCGATGGACACGCTCTTGGAGTTTGGCCAGTTTTTGTTTAAGAACCGATAGACTATGAAGGAAGAGCAGGAACGCATACCTACCAGCAAGGTGGAAAGGGCAACCAAATTCTTGAAAACAGGTGCCAAAGTGGGGGCCAATTATCTGAAGCATTACTCGAAAAAAGTAGTGAACCCAGACCTGAGCCGCGACGAACTGGACAAACAGAACGCCGAGGAAATATTCAATGCCATGACAGAGCTGAAAGGCAGTGCCCTAAAGGCCGCCCAAATGCTGAGCATGGACCAAAATGCCCTGCCCAAGCAGTTTTTGGAGAAATTTGCCATGGCGCAGCACAGTGCCCCTCCCCTTTCGTTTCCGTTGGTAGTCAAGACTTTTAAAGAGCAATTGGGCAAATCGCCCACGGAGATATTCGATACTTTCAGCAAGGAGGCTTTGCATGCCGCATCCATGGGGCAAGTACACCAAGCTACCTTGAACGGCAAAACCTTGGCAGTAAAAGTGCAGTACCCCGGCGTGGGCGATAGCATTAAAAGCGACCTGAACATGGTTCGCCCCTTGGCCCTTACCATTTTGCGCATGAACGCCAAAGAGGCCGAACAATATATAGACGAGGTAGAAGCCCGCCTAATGGAAGAAGCCGACTACCTGAACGAACTGGAGCAAGCGGAAATCATTTCCAAGGCTTGCGAGCCGCTGGACTTTCTGGCTTTTCCGAAATATTACCGTGAGCTATCCACCAAGCGCATTCTTACCATGGATTGGATTGAGGGCGTGCATCTTACCGAGTTTGTCAAAACGAATCCTTCGCAAGAGGTAAGGAATAAATTGGGGCAACAGCTCTGGGATTTTTACGATTTCCAAATGCACAACATCCAGATGGTACATGCCGACCCGCATCCGGGCAACTTCTTGGTGCTGCCAGACCACCGCTTGGCCATTTTGGACTTTGGTTGCGTGAAACGCTTGCCCGATGCCTTTTACAAGGAATTCCTCCACTTGATGGACCCCGCCTTGAAAGGCGACGACAAAAGAATAGAAGAATTGATGTACCGCTTGGATTTCCTTTTTGAGCGCGACACCCCGCAAGACAAACAATTCTTCTTCGATCTGTTTAAGAAATCGTTGGAGCTGTTCGGGCGGCCCGTACATGCGGGCAGATTCGATTTTAGTGACCCAGCCTATTTCCAAGAGCTATACCAACACGGTGAGAACGTGGCGAGGATGAAACTGAAAATCGGCTCTAAAATAGCGCGCGGCCCTAAGGATGGCATGTACGTGGGGCGGGTATATTACGGCCTCTTCAACATGCTGCACAACATAGGTGCCACGGTGGACACCAAGAGCAAGTACGTTTAATCAACGCTGTATTCCAGCGTTATCCGCTTCAGCTTGTTGCGCTTGAAAGTTACCGTAGCCTTTGCGGTTTTTTCAGCATTTTCGAGCACTTGCGCTTTTTCGCCCGTATCTTTTACCCCTTTAAGGGCTTGGTAAAAATCCACACGCTTCATGCCGGGGCGTATGCCGCTGGTTAATTTAGCTTTCTTGCTGGTAAAGGTGGCCTCGTACACAAAACTATTGTGTTTGCCTTTAAAGAATTTAATGCTGTTTTGGCGTTTTTGGAAATGGTAAACGGTATCCACCACCGCTGGGTCGTGCAGGTTGGGCACGGCCTCTTTCTTTACCTTAAACTTGATGCCGCCAAACGTGGAGAGTTCCTTCACGGTTTCCTTAACGCCTAGTGGCTCGTTTAGGAAAGCCTCTAGGCTAATGGGTTTATTGGTTTGGGCAAAGTGGTTTATGGAAACGGATAGGCATATCAATAACAATAACGCTCGCATTAGCTTGAGGTTGGTTGATGCAAAGATGTAAAAAAGGGATTTACCATTCAGACAAATAATATGGCGGGGAATGTTTGGCTCCTACGGAGCCTTTTCTACGTCCCGACATTTTTCTACAGATGTTGGACTCCTACGGAGTTGTCAACCAGTCCCATAGGGACCCAACATCTGTAGCGCCTTTA
>CAYYZT010000166.1:2745-7322 GCA_964476015.1 uncultured Chitinophaga sp. | reverse complement strand
GCAAGCCTCGTCGTGCTCTTGCATGTCCAGCGCAAGGCAGACATCGGATCGCCCCCCCGAATACACAAAAGCGTCCTTTACCCTAGACAAGCGGGAAGGACGCTTTTGTTTTTGGGAAAACCCAAAACCCCTCGCCACAATATCTGCCATGCGCGGCATACATTGGGGGCATACCCTAAAAACAGTAAAACAGCTGTTGCTATGCAATTTACGCGTCTTGGCATTCGTCTTTCCCTTACAAACACACAACAATATGCCGGGAGGATTGCCAAAATGGATGGGCGACGTAGCCGAAATGGTCATACAACAGCGCGTGCAGGTGGTGGCCACCGAATATTTGGATGCCAAGCTAAAAATGGTACGCTTGGAGAGCGACGTGGTGCGTAAGCGCAGCTTCCAGCCGGGGCAGTGGGTGGAGTTTAGGGTAAGCGACCACGATTTCCGCCACTACACGCCCAGCGCGCACAATGCCCGAACGGGCCTGATGGAGGTGTTGTTCTACCTGCACGAAAAAGGCCCCGGCAGCACTTGGGCCCACCAGATAAAGCCCGGCGACGAAATGATGATGCTGGGCCCTGCGGGCAAATTCGTGCTGAACCCCAAGGCCCCACACCACCTCTTTGTCGGCGACGAAACCAGCATCGGCGTTTGCAAGGTAATGCAGGATGCACTGGGCGAGAGGGCCAACTTTACCTGCCTTATAGAGTGCGAAAAAGAGTATGCCCATTGGCCACAGTTGGCGGGCCTCGCCGCTACCGTGGCCATAAAGGAAACCACACCGGGCACGGCCTTGTTGCGGCAATTGGGCCAACTGCACATACCCACCAATACCGTGGTTTACCTCAGCGGCCATGCCGGCAGCATACAGCTTGTTCGCAAGGCTCTTATCACCCAAGGGATACCCACCGGCAACATACTGGCCAAAGCCTATTGGGCCGATGGCAAACGGGGGTTGTAGAAATGGTGTTATGTGCCAGCCTTTTACCTTTGTAACAGACCAAATTTAGGGTTAACTTGATGTAGCAAAGCTAGTGGGGTTGACCTGATGGGAAATGAGATGGGCGTAGCCTAGGTAAGCCATAGTGTTATACCGCTTAAGAGAAACCCCATTTCCCGTTTTTATTTTCCAAGAGCCAGGACAGTACTTAAGGCTGCAGTGTGCAAGCCAGCGTAAAACGCAAAAGGATAGGCGCAAGGAAAATATGGTCGGCCATAAGTTAATCTTTAAAGCCAAGCCATGGACACCATTATCCGCCAGTGTATCGGCATCGACATCGCCAAGGACTCCTTCACCGCCTGCGCCTGTGCCCAGCGGGTCGACGGCTCGCTAGCCCTTAGCGGGGCCGCACAGTTCGAGAACGCAAAAAGGGGCTTCAACCAGTTCCTCAGATGGTCGAGGAGGCAATGCGCGCCTACCTCCCCGGCCATCTTCGTGATGGAGGCAACGGGCATCTACTACGAGCCGCTTGCCTATCACCTGCACCGGCTCGGGCAAGCGGTCTGCGTGGTGCTGCCGAACAAGGTAAAGCACTACGCCAAGAGCCTGAACGTCAAGTCAAAGACGGATGCAATCGATGCGCGGGTCATCGCGCAGATGGGGGCCGAAAGGGCCTTGCCCGCCTGGGAGCCCCCGGCACAGGTCTTCAGGGAACTGCGGGCACTTACCCGCCTGTGCAGCGGCCTTAAGCAACAACGGACAGTGTTCACAAGCCAACTGCACGGTATCGAGGCCGGGGAACAGCCCATGGCACTGGTTGTCAGGTCCCTGAAAAGCATCGTGGCAAAACTGGAAAGCGAGATAGAAAAGACGGAGGCGGCCATCCGGGCCCTCGTAGACGGGGAGGAATGGCTGAGGGAAAAGGTGGCGAAGCTGCTGACGGTGAAGGGCGTGGGCTTCATTACCGTGGCGGTGGTACTAGCCGAGACACAGGGCTTCAAGCTGATAGGCAACGCCAAGCAACTGGCCAGCTATGCCGGGTACGACGTGGTGCTCAGGGAATCCGGCACGAGCGTCAGGGGCAAGACGAGGATATCGAAAAAGGGCAACGGGAGGATAAGGGCGGCGATGCACTTCCCTGCGCTGACGGCCGCAAAGCATAACCCCGAACTCTCTTCCGCCTACAAGCGGATAAACACGGGCAAAGCAAGCAAGATGGTAGGGGCGACCGCCTTGCAGCGCAAGCTGTTGGTTCTGCTCTACACGCTCTGGAAAACGGATACGGGATACCAAAGCAGGGAAGCACGGGAAAAAGAAACATCCGGAGACCGGGAGGTTAAGCCCCTCCTTCGTCTCGGGGGCGCAGCCCCCGTAAACAAGTCAGGCAGACCAATAGGCCTGCCTGAACAGGATGAACTTCCGTCCGATAGATCGGCTGAAGCCCTCCTTCGTCTGCAACAAATTACCTAAAAATATTTGACTTTTAACACAGTACCTCTTAACTGGCACATAACACTAACCACTATCGCAACAACTGCTGCAATTTGGCAATGCCGGCCTGCACTTGCGGGTCGTTTACGGTGCGGATGATGTCCTGCTTTTCTTTGTTGGTAAGGTGGAAGCTTAGGGAAGCTTCCTCTTCCTTTTTCTGGGGGTTGTATTCCACCGTTATCAGATCAATCTTGCCCTCCAAGGCCTCGCTTACGGCATTGAGCAGGTAGGTTTGCTCGTAATCCTGCACGGCCGTCATGTTGCCGTACACGTTGGCAATGGGCGAGAACAGGTTGGTAAGGAACGTCTCCCTCTCATAACCCTCAATCTCCCGCTCCTGCTTGTATTGCCGCACTTGGAACACAACCACGCCCGAGGTGTTGGCGTTTATCCAATCCTTAAAGGCATAGAGGAACTTGGCGGAGGTAGAAAGGCCGAAATTGTCGCGCATGCCCGCATCCATAACCTTGATAACGGGCTTGGTGGGCATGGTAACGAAAGGTAACACGTAGGGGTACGTAGCGTTCATGCGCACCGCGCTGGAAATGAGCAGGTTGTTGGCCCCTTGGCTGCCGAACATGCGCATAAAGTCCACGCCGTCCACGTCCGTCAGCCGTCGGCGGTACTGCTTGCCCGTGGGGCGCATCAGGTAGCTTACGGGTTGGGAGCAGATGTAGAGGCGGCGATGGTCGTTGATGATGGTGGGGGCGAATATCATCATCGGTATAGTAGCGTTCTTCTCGTCTTCGGTATAGGCACTTAGCGGTTTGGCAAAGGCACTATCAGTGTTCTCGTTCAGTTGCCGCTCAAAGGCATAGCCGCGATCTTTTCGGTACTGCTGGCCCGCAACCTTAAACGATTGCAGCGGGTATATCATATCGTTGCTCACCAAGGCCGCCATGGTCACGTTCAGCAGGTCGCCCGATACTTTTTGGATGTACAGGCTGTCGTACATGCTCGGTATCTGGCCGCGCAGCTTCATCAGGTACAGCTCCCGCCAGTAGGCCGCCCCTATCATACCGCCGGAGGCACCCGTCATCATGGAAGTGGCCAACATCATTTTGCCGTTGGTAAGGCTATCGGCCTGCTGCATTACCGCCAACGCAAAGGTAGCCGCGCCAAGGCCGCCGCCGCTGAAGTTGAGTATCACCATTTTGGGCTTTGCCAAGCCTGTTTTGGCTTTCCAGTTTTCCAGTATGGCGATGGTGTTCTGCCTATCGGCCAGCACGTTGGCGGCACTGGAAAGCGTATCCAACGTAAGGTAGCTGTAATCGGCGGGCGGCACGTCGTATTTTAGCCCGAAAGCTTTGTTGGAATAAGTAACCAGCTCAAACCGCAATAGGATGAAGTTGATAACGATGATAAGCAATAGCAGTGCCAAGCCCTTCCAGCTTTTGAACCAAAAATCGAGCACACCGGCCAACGATACCAATATGGACAGGAACAACACCACGCTGGCCACCGCCGGTATGCGGAAGAAGTTGTAATCGATGAGCAGCCCCAAGCCGAACACAATAATGATGGTGAGCGCTTCGATAATAAAGGCGTTGGTATGGTTTTGGCGGAACACGCGGCGCAGCATGGCATCGTCGTAGTGCTTTACGCTACGAATGTGGCGCATGCCGAGGCTCATGGTAAGGTAAAAGTCGACGGGGAACTCATCGCCGCTGCCCCGCATTTCCTCCCAGCGGTTGTCTTCCCGAAGGGTTACACGGCGACGGATAAGTTTCAACTCCTTTATTTTCAGGCTGAAGAGGTTGAAGATGTTTTTGTTGGTGGTTTGGAAGTACACCGCCGAAATAAAGATGATGAGCAACAAGCCAGAAAGGAACCCGCCCAGCAGCATCAAGATGTCTTTGGCGTAAACGCTTTCGTTATTGTTCTGGAAATCAACGGCAAAGTAGAGGTAGGTGAACACAAAGGCCAGCGGCAGCAGGCTATTGTTGAGGCAGTAAATGGCAAAGGGCCGCTCGAAAGTGGCGAGGAACTGGAACCGGGAGCTTTCGAGAATGTAGGTGGTAATGTTCCACGTCATGATAAAACCGCCGAAAGCCGCGCCCACCAACGCAAAGCCGAGGTAGTTTACGGAGCCGAGGTATTCCGGGTCCCAAAACAGGTAGCGGATGCCGTAAAGCTGCCCTATTTGCCC
>CAYYZT010000166.1:2388-2735 GCA_964476015.1 uncultured Chitinophaga sp. | reverse complement strand
TATTTGCCCGCTGGCCCCCAAAAACAGAAAAAGCCAGATGCCCAGCAGTATCTGGTGCTTTTTTAAATGCATCACCAGTAGCTGGATGGGGAACGAATAGTAAAAATTTTTAAGTAAACCCAAGGTAGCGGAAGGTTTGGGCTAATATAACACCCCTCGGGGAGAATTGTTGGACAAGTTTACCGCACTTTGCTGTATTATGTCGCAATTTTGAGACATAATAGCTCAAAATTGAGATAAAATAGCGCAAAAATGCCTCAAAAAATGTCGCAAAATGCAAGAATGCCGCAAAAATCAGGGTTGCCCCTCCAACGCCCCGATGTCGGGGGTGCCGGTGCGGATTTGGC
>CAYYZT010000166.1:0-2378 GCA_964476015.1 uncultured Chitinophaga sp. | reverse complement strand
CTCGGAAATGCCCGGTATCGGTTTACCGGCATCGATACAGGGCGAGCTAGGTAGTAAACTAAAATCGCCCTCTCCCCTATTTCTGAACATAGGAGATTGATTTACAATAACATTGATAAAACTATCGGGCTGGGCAATACGTTTGGTTTTCAATAAACTGTTCTCAAACAGGTACACAAAAGCTGCCGAATCGGCCTTTACCAAATCTATTTCCTCATCCAAAGAGCCATCCACTATGCAATTGGTGAATTTGGCGTTCAAATCGGCAAAAGCTACCTGCCCACGGCTTTGGTTCGATACCACGTTGCTGAGGATAATGTTCGGCTTATCATGGCTAGTAGTAACGGAGCCATAGTTTAATACATTGCAATTATTAAAAGTATATGTTCCGCCCAAGCTAAGCGTAATCAAATTGCTGGTGCTGTTGTAAAACAGGCAGTTGTTGGCCGTAATGTCGGAAAGGGTGCTGTAAAGCCCCGTGGAAAGGGAGTTTTTAATGACCACCTTATCCAACGTTACGCTACTTTTATTGCTGATATTGAACGAGTTAAGATTGTCGGTAGTGTCCGCGCCCACATTGAGGCCAAAGGTGGAGTTCTTGATTTCCACGTTGGTGAACACGTTGTTTTGGCTGCCCCTAAAGATGAAAATCCCTTGCCACTGGCCGGGCAAGTCGTCGTAAAAATTTTCCAACCTTAACCCCCGAAACGTGATGGTATCAGTACCGCAACCCCCGTTGGCGTTGATTTTGCCCTGTATAAACATAAAGGAATTGTTGGATAGATAAACCCTCACCCCCGGTTGAATGTTCAGTTCGCAACCACTCTGTACCAGTACGGAGTTGAAGATAACATAGGGCTTGTCGTTCACCCAAGTCTCGTTGCAAATTACCTGCCCGTTGTAAAAGTGGGCATCTTGGCCCCAAGCCGCCAGCACCACTTTTTGCTTGTTGCCGTTGGTAAGGAAGTTAAGCGAATCGATGATAATCAACGGGTTAGTACCGCTGTTGGGGTCCACCGTCACTTCCACGAAAATGTACATGCTGTCGTTGCCCTCAATCTCCACTTCATAGGCATCGCCCGGAAGCCCATCTACGTTGATGCGGAAGTTGGAAGCCGCGCCACCGGCCAGTTCTATGCTGCTTACCTTTACCTTGCGGTTGTTGTCGTTAAAGATTTTAAGGGGCAGGGTGGTGGATGCAATGGTAGTAAACACCGTGTCGAACGTAAGCGTATCCACCGAAAAGCGGAGTTTGGCCCCCGGGTCGTCGGTGAGCAAATCTTTACGGCAGCCAGTACCGAAGCCCAGTATTGAAAATAGGGCTATTGCTGTAACAAAGGCGGAAAAACTACGCAAACGCATGGAACAGTTTCAGGATGCTTTAACGGCGGCAGGGCCTTGGTTCGTATGCGAAGATAGGGAATTTGAAGCGATACCTTATTTGAGTTGTTTCGAGCTGCAAATTGTTATTTGTCCTGAAAACGTTGTCTGGCTTCGTCCAATGAAATTACCCTGCCCTCTTTGGCATCCGCCAGCCCCTGTTCCACTTTGTCAATGAAAATAATGCGCTCTATTAACTGCTCCGCATCAAATTCATCGGGCAAGGAATTAAGGGTATCCAATACCTGATGCTTTTTCATGGAATGCTTTTTACTAAAATACCGATTTTCGCTCAATAGTTTCACGGTAGATAAAAGTATCAATACTCCTCCATACCCCCACCGCCCTCGCCGGGCGCGTTGTTGCGTTTTTGGCCTTTGGGCTGGGTGCCGAAACGGTAGGTAAACGTAAGCACCACCTGCCTTGTGGCCCACTGGAACTCATCGTAGCGGCTAAAGGTGGCCGTGTTGGTTTCGCTGCGGAACCTGCGGGTATTGAACACGTCGCGCACGTTCAACGACAAGGAAGCTTTCTTTTTAAACAGGTCTTTGCTGGCCGAAAGGTCGAGCGAGGTCATGCTCAGACTACGGCCCTGCGAGCGTTGTTGCGGGCTGCGGTACATCACTGCCGCCTGTATGGAAAAATCCTTTGGCAGTGCCCATTTGCTGGTAAAGCGCAGGTTGCCCGCCAACGAATTGGCCGCCAAATTTTGGTCGAAATATTGGCCTTGCGATTGGAAATAAAAGGCATTGATGCCGCCCGTAATAGTCCATATCTTCCATAGGGTCTGTTGCAAGGTAAGCTCCAAGCCCACCGAGTGCTCTTCACTGAGGTTTATGGGGAAATTGGTGGCTAACCCCTCGCTATCCACTACGGTAATACGCTCCACTACGCCGGTGCGGTAGCGGTAGTACACGCTGCTGAGCAACGAGCCCGTTTTCCAGTAGCGCAGGTATCCCAGCTCGAAAGAATTGGTGTACACGGGGTCCAAATCGGGG
>CAYYZT010000165.1:0-7330 GCA_964476015.1 uncultured Chitinophaga sp. | reverse complement strand
GCACCCCTATACCAAGGGCCTGCTGGCTTGCCGCCCGCCGCTGGACAAGCGGTACAGCAAGCTGCCCACCATTGCCAACTTTATGGGCACCGACGAGAACGGCCAACTGGTGGAACTGCAAAGCAACATACAGGAAGAGATAGCCAAGGTAACGATAAGCGAAGACGTGTACCGCCAACGCTTGGAAAACCTGAAAAAACAGGAGCCGCTGCTACAGGTGAAAAACCTGTGTACTTGGTTCCCGAGCAAAAAGAACTTCTTCGGCAAAACGCTGGATTATGTGAAGGCGGTGGACGATATATCGTTCGACGTGTACCCCGGCGAAACGCTGGGCCTCGTGGGCGAATCGGGCTGCGGAAAAACCACTACGGGCCGCAGCATTTTACGTTTGGCCCCCGTTACCAGTGGCGAAATCATTTACAAGGGCCGCAACATCCTCAACCTGAACGACAAGGAAATGAAGCTGCTGCGGGAGGAAATGCAAATCATCTTCCAAGACCCTTATAGCTCCCTAAACCCCCGCATGACGGTGGGCGGTGCCATTATGGAGCCCATGCAGGTACACGGCATCTTGGAAAACGACAAAGCCCGCAAGGAGCGGGTGGAGTATTTGCTGGAAAAGGTAAACCTACCCGCTGCGCACTTCCACCGCTACCCGCACGAGTTTAGCGGCGGCCAAAGGCAGCGTATCTGCATAGCCCGTGCCTTGGCCCTAAACCCGAGCTTTATCATTTGCGACGAATCGGTATCGGCTCTGGATGTATCGGTACAAGCACAAGTGCTGAACCTGTTGATACAACTGAGGGAGGAGTTCAAATTCACCTATATCTTCATTTCGCACGATCTTTCGGTGGTGAAATTCATGTCGGACCGCATGGTGGTGATGAACAAGGGCAAGATTGAGGAAATGGGTCCATCGGACGAAATATACCACCACCCGAAACAGGGCTACACCCAAAAGCTCATCGATTCCATCCCGAAAGGCCGCTTGGAAGACATCGAACGCCGCTTGGCGGAGCGGGTTAGTTATCGGTTGAACGGTTAATTGGTTCATCAGTTGATTGGTGTATCAATATATCAGCTAATCGGTTTATCGGTAACTAGAGAGGCGTGTCAATCAAGTATCCTGTTCTCGGCGAGTTAGAAACAAAAAAACGGTTCAACCTATAAACGGATGAACCGATAAACCAATCAACAGATCAACCAACCATGGACTGGCGCAACCATATTACCACCAACGCAGAAGGAAAAATCATCATTAAAGGCACAAAAGTTAGCGTGGAGCAGTTGATGGATAAGCTGGCCCAAGGGTGGACTTTGGAGGAGCTGCTGGAGGGTTTCCCCCACATGCGGCACAACGACCTGCTGGCCGTTTTTGCCTACCTACAGGAGTGTGTTAAGGACAAAGAAATCAAGTAATCCTTTCCGAGAACTTTCGGTTGAAATAGAAAACGCCCCTCGATTTGTGTCGAGGGGCGTTTTATCGTAATTATATCTCAAATTGCGACATTTTAGCTCAAAATTGCGGCATTATACCGCAAAAATGTCTCAAAAAATGTCGCAATAGGCTCAATTATGCATCAATCTTGGCGTACTTGGCGTGCTTCTCGATAAACTCCCTGCGAGGGGGTACATCGTCGCCCATCAACACACTAAAAGTATGGTCGGCCTCTGCGGCACTCTCAATGGTGATGCGGCGTAGCGTACGGGTAGAAGGGTCCATGGTTGTTTCCCATAGCTGTTCGGCGTTCATTTCGCCCAAACCCTTGTACCGCTGTATGTTCACGCTATCCTCGCGGCCGCCCTTGGCCAGTTGTTGGATGGCCACATCGCGCTGTTGGTCGTTCCAGCAATATATTTGGTCTTTGCCTTTCTTTACCAAATACAGCGGCGGTGCTGCAATGTACACGTAGCCTTGCTCTACGAGGGTTTTCATATAGCGGAAGAAGAACGTGAGGATAAGGGTGGTAATGTGGCTACCATCCACGTCCGCATCGCACATGATTACGATTTTATGATAGCGTAACTTCTCTATATCCAACGCCTTATCATCATCCAAAGTGCCAATCTTCACGCCCAAAGCGGTAAAGATGTTACGGATTTCCTCGTTCTCGTAAATCTTATGCTCCATGGCCTTTTCCACGTTCAGGATTTTACCCCTGAGCGGCAAAATGGCCTGGAAATGGCGGTCGCGGCCCTGTTTGGCCGTACCACCTGCCGAGTCTCCTTCGACAAGGAACAGTTCGCTGCTTTCGGCATCCTTGCTGGCACAATCTGCCAGTTTGCCCGGCAGGCTGTTGCTGCCCAGCACGCTTTTGCGCTGCACCATTTCACGGGCCTTGCGGGCCGCGTGGCGGGCGGTGGCGGCCAATATCACCTTGTTGATGATGGTTTTGGCCTCGCGGGGGTTTTCCTCCAAGTAGTTGGTGATGGCATCGCCCACGGCGGTGTTCACCACGCCCGTAACCTCGCTGTTGCCCAGCTTGGTTTTGGTTTGGCCTTCGAACTGTGGCTCGGGCACTTTCACGGAGATAACGGTGGTAAGACCTTCCCGGAAATCCTCGCCCGTAACCTCAAACTTCAGCTTCTCGAACATGCCGTTCTTGTCGCCATAAGCCTTGAACACACGGGTAATGGCCGAACGGAAGCCCGCAACGTGTGTACCGCCCTCAATGGTATTGATGTTGTTTACGTAGGAGTGTACGTTTTCGCTATAGGAGCTGTTGTAGGTAATGGCCACTTCCACGGCAATATTATCCCTAACGCCTTCCACGGTGATGGGGCGCTCCAAAAGCTGTTCGCGGGTTTGGTCCAAATAGAGCACAAACTCGCTCAAACCGCCTTCGCTATAAAACGTTTCGGTAATGGCCACGCCATTTTCGTCAGTCTCGCGCAAGTCGGTAATCTTCAGGCTGATGCCTTTGTTCAGGAAAGCCAATTCGCGAAGGCGGGTGGCCAAGGTATCGTAATTGTAAACGGTATTGGCGAAGATGCTGCCATCGGGCGTAAAGGTAACGGAAGTACCGGTACGGTTGGAAGTACCGATTTCCCTTACCGGGTATAGCGGCTTACCTATAGAGAATTCCTGCTCGAAAATGGCACCGTTGCGGTGTACTTCGGCGCGAAGGTGGATGGAAAGCGCGTTTACGCAAGATACACCCACACCGTGCAAACCGCCGGAAACCTTATAGGTGTCTTTATCAAACTTACCACCGGCGTGTAGCACCGTCATTACCACTTCCAACGCCGAGCGGCCTTCTTTGGGGTGCATATCGGTAGGGATACCGCGGCCATCGTCGTGTACGCTTATGGAGTTGTCTTCGTGGATAACCACGTGTATGTTTTTGCAATATCCGGCAAGGGCCTCGTCAATGGAGTTGTCCACCACCTCATAAACCAAGTGGTGCAAGCCTTTTACGCCCACATCGCCAATGTACATGGCCGGGCGTTTGCGCACCGCTTCCAACCCTTCGAGCACCTGTATATTCGATGCCGAATAATTGCTTGTTTTTTGCTCTGCTGTCATATATTTTTCTCCTTGTTTCAGCCTGATTTGGCTATATACAAAGATACGGAATTTGGGCCGGAATACCTTGTTTGGTGCGCCTTGGCACGGTTTTTATCCACACGTTTTCCACGGTGGGCAAAAAGGGTTACGGGTTGCGAGTTACGGGTTACGAGTTGATAGGAAAAACTGCTCGCGCATATCCAGAAATATTGACAGCCCATTCAAACATCTCACCTGATCCCAACATAATTTTAACAAACAACCCGTAACCCGTAACTCGCAACCCGTAACTAATTCCCTATATTTATCCCGATAAAAAACCCATCCATGAAAAAAGTTGCCTTACCGCTGTTAGCTCTAATGTTTGCTTTCCTTACAAATGCGCAAGCTCCCGTACCTATCGACGAGGCCACGGGCCATGTGGTGTATACCGAAGTGGTGAACGTGCCAGGCGTGAGCCAGGCCGAACTGTTCAAACGCTTGGAGCACTGGTTCAACACGTTTTACAAAAACCCGACAAGCATCATCCAAACCAAGGATGCCGCCACGGGCAAAATAGACGGCAAGCATACTATTTATGTCTACAATGAGGTAAACGGCAAAAAGAACCAACACGGACAGGTAAAATACACCATTACCGTTGAGGCTAAAGACGGCAAGTTCCGCTATCGTATCGACGACATATTTTTCTTCCAAACACCCAAGTTGTACGTGGAAAAATGGCTCGACGAAAAGGCTCCCAACAAAACGGCCCAGTTTGGCTACCTGCAACAGGTACACGACTACATGACCGACTTGGTGAACCAACTGAAAACCACGATGAACAAACCTGCGCCCGTAAAGGCTGGGGACGATTGGTAGGGTTTTGAGGCACAAGACTCAAGATTGCTTTATTGGGTCTTGTGTCTTGTGTCTAATATCTTGTGTCTATGACGAATCACCTCCTCTCGCTCCCACCCTACCCTCGCGGGTTCCATATCATTACCGATAAGGTGATACAGGCCGTGGGCACCTTGCCGCAAACGGGCTTGATGCACGTGTTTATCCGCCATACCTCCGCAGGGTTGGCCATCAACGAAAATGCCGACCCAACGGTGCTACAGGATTTCAATAGTTTTTTTGATAAACTGGTGCCGGAAAGCTTCCCCTACAAGCACTCCGACGAGGGACCCGACGATATGCCCGCCCACATCAAAAGTGCCTTGGTGGGCCACTCCGTTTCCATCCCTATCCGCGATGGCAGGTTGGATCTCGGCACTTGGCAGGGCATTTACTTATGCGAGTTTCGGGATAATGGCGGCGGCAGGAAGCTGACGATAACAGTGATGCAGTAACACCCTTTGGCCACCTATATTACCCACAAGCTAGTGGATAACTTGGCGTACCAGCAGAATTTATAACCGCTATCTTGTTATAAACAGGATTTGCAGCGTATGGCAAAAAACAAAACGGAGAAGAAAATTTTCGTTCTCGACACCTCGGTTATCATCTACAACCACAACGCCCTTCGCACTTTTCAGGAACACGATGTGGTTATCCCCATCAACGTGCTGGAAGAGCTGGACAACTTTAAAAAGGGCAACGATACCAAAAACTTTGAAGCGAGGGAGTTTATCCGCATCCTCGACAGCCTTTCGCAGGAAAAGAAGATAACCGAGTGGACGCCGATTGACCCGGAAGGCGACCGGGGCAACTTTATGGTATCAATGAACGGCCACGCCGATGTGGATGCCGAGGAGGTGTTTGGCGAAGTAAAGCACGACCATAAGATACTGAACGTGGCCATGAGCGTGCAAAAGCTCAACCCGAAACGGAAGGTGATATTGGTATCGAAAGACGTGAACCTGCGCCTAAAGGCCAAGGCCCTGAACCTGCAAGCGGAAGACTACGAAACGGGCAAGGTGAAGAACGTGGAAAGCCTGTTTAAGGGCAAAAACACGCTCGACGAGGTAGATCCTGCCGTAATCAACCGCATTTATAAGGACGGCGCGGTGCCGTTTGAGGAAGTAATGGCGGATAAGCCATCGGCCAACAGCTATTTCATCCTGAAAAGCCCCAAGAACTCGCTGCTGGCGTATTTCAACCCCGAATCCAACACTGTGGAAAGGGTGGAGAAGGAAGTGGTGTGTAAAATAAAGCCCCGCAACGCGGAGCAGGTGTTTGCCATGCACGCCATCCTAAACCCGCACGTGAGGCTGGTTACGCTGCAAGGCGTAGCGGGCACGGGCAAAACGCTTTTGGCCATTGCCGGGGCACTGGAGCAGCAAAAAGACTATAACCAGATATACCTCGCCCGACCCATTGTGCCGCTGAGCAACAAGGATATCGGCTTTTTGCCGGGCGATGCGGTATCGAAGGTAAACCCTTATATGGAACCGATTTGGGACAACCTGAAACTCATCCAAAACCAGTACCGCGAAACAGAACGGGCGTTCAAAAAAATAACCGAGTTGGTAGATACGGAGAAAATAGTGGTAACACCGCTGGCCTTTATCCGTGGCCGGAGCCTCTCCAACATCTTCTTCATTATCGACGAGGCGCAGAACCTAACGCCCCACGAAGTAAAAACCATCATCACCCGTGCCGGCGAAGGTACCAAAATCGTGTTCACGGGCGATATCTACCAGATTGACACCCCTTACCTCGATTCGCAGAGCAACGGCCTCTCCTACCTCATCCACAAGTTTCGCGGGCAGGATATTTATGCCCACGTAACGTTGGAAAAAGGTGAACGTTCGGAACTAGCCAATCTGGCGAATGATTTGCTTTAGTATCAAGTAGCGAGTATCAAGTATCAAGACAATATGCCAATAAATAGAGAAGCCCCGGCGACCGGGGCTTCTCTATTTTCATCTAATAATACTGATATTTTCTTCTAACAGAACTCAAGCAAGTCTTGATACTTGATACTCGCTACTTGATACTATCGTATCAACGTAATCGAGCCGGTTTTCTGCTCTTCCACGCCGTCTTCATACACAATGTTCACCATGTACACATACGTGCCTTCCACGGCATCCTCATTGTGGTGGTTGCCCGCCCAGCCATCGTTGGCAGCTTGGTTCGGGTTGTAGTACACTTGCGCACCAAAACGGTTGAAAATATACACCTCCACCTTGCTGGTTTTGTTCAACCAAAACTGGAAACGGTCGTTCTGTCCGTCGCCGTTCGGAGTAAAGGCATTCGGTATGGCCACATATGCCATGCTATCGTTTGCGGTGCTATCGTTTCCGCAGCCGCCCACGGTAAGTTCGGCAATGGTAACGGTATCTATTTTGGTACAGCCGTTGCCATCCGTAATCACCACGCTGTAAGTTCCGGCATTGAGGCCCGTTACGTCTTGCGTAGTGGCAAAATTCGACCAGAAGAACGTGTAAGGGGTAGTGCCGCCCGAAACGGTCAAGGTAGCCGTGCCGGTAATGTTTTGGCGGCAATTGGCATCCGTGTGGGCAATGCTGGAAACCAGGGAATCGGCAGGGCCGTTTACGGTAGCGGTATTGGTAGCGGTACAGCCGTTGGCATCGGTAATGGTTACGTTATAAGTACCCACCCCCGCACCGAAGAGTTCCTCGCCGGTGGAGTTGTCTGACCACAGGTAAGTGTACGGCGGGGTACCGCCAGCAACACCAAGGTCAACCGCACCGTCGTTGCTCGATTGGCAGCTAGCGTTGCGCACTTGGTTTATTTGCGAGGTAAGCACGGTAGGCTCCGTAATCACAAAGGAGCGGGTCTCTAAGCAACCGGCATTATCGGTAATGGTTACTTCGTAAGTTCCCGGGGCAAGGCCCGTTTGATCTTGGGCGGCAGGCAAGCCGTTGTTCC
>CAYYZT010000164.1:2510-7343 GCA_964476015.1 uncultured Chitinophaga sp. | reverse complement strand
ATGGGGATCACCACGGGCACGGGGTTGGCCCGCGAAAACACCAGTACGGTATCGTTCCTAAAGCACCCGGCGGCGTTCACCCGTACATAGTAAGCAAACGTATCTATTATGCCCGCAGGCAAGGCTACCAGCGGGTTTGGCGTGTTGGTGGCACTCAGGTACGCAGTGGCCGTGGGTGGCTCGGCCGTCCAAGTAAAAGTTGGGCTGGCCCCGGTGGTGGTGGGGGTGCCGCCCAAGGTGGCACTGCCGCCCTCGCACAGTCGGGCCGTGTCGCCCGCATCCGCATCGGGGCTGGGGCGGGTGGTGAGGAACACGTCCACCGGGTCGGCGGGGTTGTTGCAGAAGTCGTAGGCGGTGCAACTGATAAAGGTGGAAGTCTCGCTTGAGAATACGATGATGCTGTCCGTTTGCCCGCCGGGCGTCCACTCGTAGCGGTACGGCGGCACGCCATAAATGGGGTAGGAGGTAAGCCTCACCGTATCGCCAGCGCACACATTGTCGCGGCTCAGGGTGATGGTGTTCTCAATGGTGCGTGCCTCTATGGTTACGGCCCAATAGTGGCCCACGGCACAGTCGTACCCGCAATTGGCGTTGTCGCATTGCAGTTCGGAGTTCAACAGCTCGAAATCCAAAAAGTAATTGGGGCATTGCGGCGGCACGCAGGCCAAGAAATTGGCATAGCGCAAAGCACTGGCACCGGGCACTAGGTTCGGGTCGGTGGTGCAAGTACCGATAAACGGCGGCGCGGCGGGGTTGCAGGTAAGCGGCCCGGTAGTGGTGCCGCAATCGAGGCTGCGCACCTCCATCCTCACGTCTTGAAACCGGCAGAACGGCGGCGGCAGCTGCGGGGTGCCGCAGGTGGCGGAAAACGTGTTTTCGTACTCAATGTCGATATACGTATCCTGTATGTCGCTCATGCCGGGCACTTCCACCGTCAATTGGTAGTTGCAGGTAAGGGGCGTGTTGCTAAAGGCCATATTGGCACTGAAGTTGGCCTGTGGGTCTATTTGCGAGAATCGCCCCAAACTGTCAAAGCCTTCCACCAACGGGTCGATATACAGCGGGTAGCGCACGTTGGGGTCGTTGAGGAAAGAGACGGGGACGTAAAGATTCACGGCATAAGGAACAATGCAACCAAATCCTTGGGTTGGATAGCTTTGCGGAATGAACTTATATCCTCCCTTGGTTCCAAAACCATAGCCATCATAAAAAGCTGCTTCGTGTACCACAAACTGTACTTCCCCGTTCTTTCCTTTTACCTCTATATTCCCTACAAACAGGCTGTCTTGGTTGTAATAGCCCTGTTGGGTATTATAAGCAAGATGCTGCTCACCTCTTCGTAGAAACAACGATTGCTGGAACACCAAATATTCGGCATTGGGTGGCACCACGGGCTTCTGCATCAACACATAGTTTGTTTTGATGGCACCTTGCTTAAAAATATGCTGGATGTTTACATTGGGCCAGGCGTTGGTAATCAATACCCCGTCATTCCCCAAGTTCTTATTCGATTCATTTAAGTCGCCCAGACTAGTTCTGCTGCCATTGGAAGACACGTAAAAAGCACCAAGCATTGTATTGAAAGCAAGTTTGCCTTTTTCGGTAACTATCTCGGTAGAACTGTTATTATTACTCCTTGCATTGAAAAAACAAGAAATCGGGGAAGCGGTAGTCGCATACAGTTCACCCTCCACGGGCTTCATCCGATGATCCAACGTTATCCAATACCCGTCCTTGTTTTTATAGTGCAGGGGGAAATAGCTCTTTTGCACGTAGAAATGCGAACGGCCCGTGCCCGGCTCCACATAATAGCGGCCGTGCATGGTGCGCTTCCCGATTTCCTCGTAGCAGTTTTTACACTGCGTGTTGTAGGGCAATATGCCAAACTCCGGGTGGCCCTTCAGGCTGTCTGGAAAAAGGCCCGGCTCCTTCGCCATATCCATTTTCGCATCCGGCGTAAAAGTGTAGAAGTTGTATGCCTTGGGCTGCATCAGCGGGCCGTCGCCCCCTTTCTGCGCCCAAAGGTGCAAATCGAAACATAATATAAACAGGGTAGGTAGTAGTAGCCTTTTCATTAGCGAATAAGGGTCAAATGGCCTTGTTTTTCAATGGGTGAACCGTTTACGTCTTTGGCTTGGATGTAGTAAACAAACGTACCGAAGTTTTGCAGCGCACCTTTATACGTACCGTCCCAGCCACGGCCGGTATCGTTCAGTTCGCCAAGGTCGCTGCTTTCGTACACTAGTTCGCCCCAACGGTTATAAATCTTGATAGTGAAGTCGCTCAGGTTTTGGGCGAAAATGGTAAAATGGTCGTTCAGCCCATCGTTGTTCGGCGTAAAGGCTTGCGGCACTTTAATTACGTTGTCGCAATCATAGCTTTCGGCATTGAACACGTACAGCGTGCCGCAGCCGCCTCCACCGGGGATAAACTGCGCCGTGTAGGTACCGATTTGCGTAACCTGTATGCTTTGCGTGGTAGCCCCCGTGCTCCACAGGTATTGGTTGCCGTTGCCCTCGGGCAGTTGCAGTATAAGGTCTTTGTTGATGCAGATAAACACGGTGTCTTCCTCGGTTTTGTCCACCGTTACGGCTATGGCCAGCGTGTCCTGTGCCTTGCAGCCCGTGGTGGGGTGTTCGGCGGCCAGTATGTAGGTAATGCTCTCGCCCGGGCGGATGCTCTGGTTTAGGGCGGTGGAATCGGTAAGGCCCGTAGCGGGGGTCCACTTAATGTTGCTGCCGTTGGTTTGCGCCTGTATCTGTACCGTCTCGCCCAAGCAAATGTTGGCATCGCTGCCCGCATCCACATCAGGCGCGGCCAATACGCCGATGTTCACCTTGCCCGTGTTGCCGCAGCCCGTGGGGTTGCTCACGGCCACTTCCACGGTTTGGTTTTGCGTGGGGCGTATGGTGGTGGCCTGCAAGGTATCGCCGTTGCTCCACAAAAAGCCCAGACCGCTGGTGGTGGAGTAGAACACGCTGCCCGCCCATACGCGCGGCTGCAACGGCGCGCTAAACTGGCCGCCCATTACCGCACAGGGGTGCAGGTTTATGAGGCCATCGGTGCTGATGGGGTTGCCCGCGCCGCCCATGGTGCGGAACAGCAGTGTATTGTTGTTGTTTACGTGTACGTAAACGCCCAAGGTATCGCCAGCGGGCAGCGACATGGCGATGTTGATGGGGATGATGGTGCCAGCCGTGGTAGGCTGGGGGACAGGCACCGATGCCGAACCCCAGAACCACCAGTCGCCAGCGGTGGTTTCGTGCCCACGGAAACTACCTTGGCGGATGTAGATGTTCACATCCAACGGTTGCGAGGCCGTGCCCGCCGCTACGGAAATGGAGTCGATGCTGACTTCGGTTATAGCCGTAATATCGAACATAAAGCCCTTGGTGCCCGTAGTGGCGTTGAACACCGTTTCCAACTCCCTTGGCGATGGCTGAAACTGGGCCAAGAGCCGCACGGGCTCCCCGGCGCAAACGGTGGTGTCGTTTCCGGCAAACACTTCCAGTAGCGATACGACTTCCACGCTATGGTTCACCGTATTGCCGCCGCAGTCGTTTAGGGCAAAATTGGTGAGCGTGGCCGTTCCCAACGAATCGAACACTACCAATATCTCGTTGTTCGAGGTATCCACGATGCGCCCGAAAGAGGCCGCCCACTCGTAATAAGTGGCTTTGATAAACGGCACGTTGAACACGGCCGTATCGCCCAGGCACACCACATCGGGGCCGGATATATTGCCCGTAGGCGTGGTTATCACGTCCAAATCATAGCGGGCAGAGTAGGGGCCGTAGCAACCGTAATTGATTTCCCTTACATAGAAGGTGTAGTTGTTCACCTGCGCCCCCGTCCAGTCCACCAACAAGGTATTGCCCGGCCAGGTAAAGGGGTTGCCGCTGTTGAGGCCGTTGGAAGCCCATTCGTACTCGCTGTCGGGGTTGTAGGGGTTGATAACGAAAGCCTGTACCCCCGCATCGCAGATGATGGTGCCCGGCCCTACGATCTGTGGCGGCACGCTGCTGGGCGCGCCGATGGTAATGCGGATGATGGTGCCGTTTTGGTTGGTGGAGACCGATGAGCTATCGGAAATGATACGGGCGTAATAGGCACCCGGCGCTATGCCGAGGGCCGTTAATGCGTTCAGGCCGGGAATGGTGAGCGTCATCAGGTTGCTCACCGTGTCGTACTCGGCAGCGAGGCCGCCCGTGTTGATTACGGCAAGGCTCATCATGTCCAGCAACTGTAGCTGGAAGAGGTTGCCGTTGCCGTAGCGGGCCACGCTGTCCCAGTAGTTGATGTCCACGCGGATGGTAGTGTCCACGCCCACGGTCTCGTTGATGCAGAACTGGAGGTCGCGGGTGTCGTTGGTCTCCATGTCGCAATGCTTGATGCAGAACGGCCCGTAGATGGAGCCTTGCGTGGCGGGGTTGGTACTGCGCACCCGAACAAAGTAGTTGCAGCCTGCGGGCGTGGCGGGTATCAGCCCCGAAACACTGCCCGGCGGCGAGCCGAGGGCGGGGTCGTAGGTGGTGGAACTGGGCAACGAACCCAGCAGTTGCGGGCTGGCAAAACTGCCGCTGGCATCCGAAAGCTCGGCTATGTACACGTTGTTGCCCGCAAACACGCCCTTGGAGGTAAACGGCACGTCAATCACGCTACGGGAGCAGACGGTATCGGGGTCGGTGGTTACCACGGGGGCCATGGTAGTGATGATGTTGGGGCAATTTTGCACCGTAAAGCAAACGCTCATGGTGCCCGTAATGGTGGGCGCGGGCGATACGCGGTTAATGCGGATGCGGTAGCACGTGCCGGGCGGGGTGCTGCCCGGTA
>CAYYZT010000164.1:1982-2500 GCA_964476015.1 uncultured Chitinophaga sp. | reverse complement strand
CCGTGGTATCTTGGTTGCCGATGTTGAACACGCCCAAATCGGTGGGGTTGTTGAAACTGCCGCCGCCGTTGGAAAGCTGGATGCGGTACACGCCGTCGCACAGCGGCGCGGAGAGTTTCCACTGGATGACGAGGTTGTTCAACTGGCAAATCGGGTCGGGGAAAAGTTGCACCGTAGTAATGCTGATGGGGTTGTTCACGTCGTCGTACGTGCCCACCACCTGTATGTCGTCAATACCGAAAGAGGAAGTATTGGCCTGCGCGGTTCCGTTGTTCACCCAGCGAAAACCCAGCCGCAGATTGGCCACATTGTTGAAGGCCGGGTGCGTTACCTGTTCATATTTCCAGCGGCGTTGGCCGCGGTATTGGGTGCCGGTGGAAGTCCACGGGCCGTTGTCGATGCTATAAAACAGCTCGCCGTAAGCGTTGGGGGTGGTGTTGATGCTGTCCGCCTCGGCAATATAGAAGAATACCACTTTCACATCCGTCATGCCCAGCGTGCAGAAACCGTTGTTGAGG
>CAYYZT010000164.1:0-1972 GCA_964476015.1 uncultured Chitinophaga sp. | reverse complement strand
TAACGCCGCTGCCGGAGTCGTATATGTGCAGGTACCTGCTGTTCGGCGCGCCGAAGATGGTGCCGAAGTTGGTACTGTCTTGGCTGATGGTATTGGGGTAAGTGGGCTGCCCGTTGTAGCTGTTGTTAATGATCCACTGGTTCGGGCCGCTGTTGGTGCCGTTGCCCGTGGCATTGAGCACGAAAGGCGGGTTGGCCCCCTCGAAATCTTCCACGTACAACTGTATCTGCTGCTGTGCCCATAGGGGCATGGCCAGTAGTAGGAGTAGCAGGGTGAGATTAAATTTAGTTAGGTGCATGGCTTTTGTTTCGAGTTACGGGTTACGGGTTACGGGTTGCGGGTTGCGGGTTGCGGGTTTCCAATAACCGAAATGCGATTTTTTATGTTTCTATATTCCACGGATATTAGGTGCAGCTACAACTCGTAACTCGCAACCCGTAACCCGCAACTACTCTTCATAATTTATCTCCACGGGCTTGTCGCTCAATATCTTAAATTCGGTGCGGCGGTTCTTTTGGTGGCAAGGGCAGTCCTCGCTGTTGCTCTCGTTGCTGCACCCGTCTTGCCCGGCGCAGTTTTCCAGCGGCTTGCCCTCCCCGTAGCCTTTCGCTATCAGCCTATCCTTGTTGATGCCTTTGGTAATCAGATACGCCACGCAGCTTTCGGCGCGCTTTTGCGAGAGGGTTTGGTTGTAGGTGTCGCTGCCACGGCTGTCGGTATGCGAACTCAGCTCGATGGTAATGCCGGGGTTCTCCGTCAGAATCTTGTACAGCGAGTCCAGGTTCGGCTTCGATTCCTCGCGGATGTCCCACTTGTCGTAATCGTAGTAAATGTTTTTCAGGCTGTAGCTCTTGTCCTTTACCAAGCGTTTCAGCAGTATGTCCACCGTCAGCGTATCCGATTCGGTAATGCCCTTGGTACTCAGTGTGGCCGAGCCTTTCAGGTAGCCGTCTTTCCCGCCGATGAGCTTGTAGTCGGCATCGGGGTTCAGGGCAAAAAAGTAAGGCTTTAGTTCGCCCAAGGTAAACTCGCTTACCAAAATGTCTTGGTTCAACCCCTTATAACCAGATAGGTACAACTGCACCTTGGCCCCGGCCAACGGCGTACCAAGGTCGGCCTCATCCAGCACAAAGCCGTTTACGCCTATATTGAGCACGTTGTACGGCTCGAAACTGAAAATATCGTCGCAGCAGGTTTCGCTTTTCAGGGCAATCACGCCGGGGCGGTTGCTCACCAAATAACCCTTGCGGCTGTTGGGCAGCAGGCGGTAGTACATGTCGTCGGTAGGCGAATTGAGTGGGAAGCCCACGTTTACCGGCTCTTCCCACTTGCTGGCCGCGCCGATGCTGGAAAACACGTCGTACCCGCCAAAACCCGCATGGCCCGTAGAACTGAAATACAGCGTGCCCGTGGCCGCGTCAAAATACGGCGTGGCCTCGTCCCTATCGGTGTTTATCTTGCTGCCAAGGTTTTTTGGCGTGCCATATTTGCCGTTTTTGTTGATGATGGAATACCAAATATCCTTGCCGCCGCGGCCATTGGGGCGGTTGCTGGTAAAGTACAGCACGTCGCCCTCTACCTTATAAGTACCGATGGCTGGGTGGGTGTTGGTATAGCCTTCCAGGTTTATTTCCGGGCCAAGGTTCACGGGTTCGCCCCACTGGCCGTCCTTCAGTTCGCTCACGTAGATGGCGCAGTTTATTTCGGCCACCGTTACCTCTTTGCAAATGGTAAAGTAAAACCGTTTTTTATCGGGCGAAAAGGCTCCGTTGGCCACGTGCGCGCCCGCCACGTTGAACTTTTGGAATGGCACCGGCTCGTCGTACCCGTTGCCCGTAATCTTGGCCTCGTACAGTTTCAGCATGTGCGCCCCGTTGTCGGCCTTGATAATAACGGTATCGGTGGGTAGGGTGGCAAAGAGCAACGTGTTATCGTCCCACAGCATGGGCGATATGTCGCTGTAAGCGGAGTT
>CAYYZT010000163.1:407-7365 GCA_964476015.1 uncultured Chitinophaga sp. | reverse complement strand
GCCACTGCCAAGCCACGATGTCGGTGGTGGATTGGTCGGTAAAGTTTACCAACAGCGGCGGGCAAGGCACGCTGGTGCTGTCGGCGGTAAAGTTGGCCATCGGGTTGCGCACAATAATATGGTTGGTACGTACCAAGGTGCTGTCGCAACCGTTTACGTCCTTCGCGTTCAAGGTGATGGTGTAAGTACCCTCTTGGGTATATACGTGGGTAGGAGATGCTTGGGTGCTGGTATTGCCGTCGCCGAAGCTCCAGCTATAAATAAGGTTGGCACCTACCGAAGTATTGGTAAACACCACTGGCGCGCCCACGCAGCTTACCGTATCCACCGTAAAGCTAGGCTTGGGGAAGGAAGGCTTAACGTAGTTGTTGCGAGAGATAGTGTGGCTGCAACCGTTGGCATCGGTTACCGTCAATGTTACCTTGTAGCTGCCTATTTGGGCATAAGTGTGCGACGGGTGGCGCAGGTTGGAGGTATCGCCATCACCGAACAACCATTTCCAGCTCACAATGTTCGACATAAATGTGCGGGAAGAATCGCCGAACTGTACGTTCAGCGGGGCGCAGCCTACGGTTGGGCTACCGGCAAAGTCGGCAGTGGGGCCCATTACGGTAATGTAAGCAGGTTTGATAATGGTATCCTTACAACCGTGTATGTCGGTAACAATCAATTGGGCATCGTAAACGCCGGGTGTGTTGAAGGTAAACGTAGGGTTTCTTTGGGTAGAAGTTAAAGTACCCACCCTCCAAGCATAAGAAGCCGCATCGATGGAGCTATCGCGGAAAGTGGTGGTAAACGGACGGCAGCCCGAAACCGCATCGGCAGCAAAGCTGGCCACTGGGTCGGTAATGCGGATGGACATGGACTCGATATCATAACAGCCATTAATGGTATCTGCCACTGTAAGCATTGGCGCGTAAGTACCGCGGGCAGCAAAGGTATGCGTTGGGTTTTGGCTGTTGCTGGTAGCACCGTCGCCAAAGCTCCAATACCAGGTATCGGGGGCCAAAGAGTTGTCTATAAAGCGGATGGTGTACGGGTCGGCACAGTTGCGGGCAATGTTGAAGCGCGCATCTGGCGGCGAAACGTACATGTAGTTTTGCCTTACCAAAGTATCGCGGCAGCCGTTGTGGCCCACAATCAATTGTACGTGGAAACGGCCCGTATCGCCATAGCTATAAGTTGGGCTTTCGTCGAGCGAGGTACCGCCATCGCCAAACTCCCAGAACCATTCATTGCCGTTGTTGGACGAACCATTGGTGAATATAACCGGGGCAAACAAGCAAATGGAAGTATCGTTGGCGGTAAAGTTTACCGTTGGCAACGAACCGGCACGAACATAGCCGTTGCGCACCAAGGTATCCACACAGCCTTCGGCGTTGAAGATAATCAACGTAACATCGAAAATGCTGTCTTGGGTGTAAACGTGGGTAGGGTTTTGCTGGGTGCTGGTGTGTCCGTCACCGAAGTTCCAGAACCAGCCTACAATCGGCGAAGTGCTGATGGAAGAGTCGCTGGTAAAGTTAACGGTAAGCGGCGAGCAGCCACGGGTGGTATCGGCATGCATTACGGCCTCGGGCGGCGAAATCTTCACGAAGCCCGGCATTACCAAGGTATGCGTGCAGCTATCCACGTTCATTACGGTAAGGGTTACGTCGTAAGTGTCGATAGCGGTATAGGTGTGGCTGGGGTTTTGGAGCGTGCTGGTGGTGCTGTCGCCAAAATTCCAAAGCCAAGAAATGGCGTTCTGCGATTGGTCGGTAAACTGCACGGTTAGCGGCGCGCTGCAAGAAGTAGTGTTGTTGGCACTGAAGTTGGCCACCGGCGAAGCACTGATGGTGATATATCCGGTTTTAACCACCGTATCGCCGCACGAGCCGGAGTTGGCGGAGTACAGGCTTACGGTATAAGTGCCGGGGGCGGCATATACGTGGCTGGGGTTTTCAACGGTAGCGGTGGTGCCATCGCCAAAGCTCCACAACCAAGTGTTGGGGTTGGAAGTGGAAGCATCAGAAAACTGAATGGGACTGCCCACGCAACCGCGGGTTTTGTCGCTGGTAAAGTTGGCGGCCAAATCCTCTACGGCAATGTATCCAGGCCTAACGATGGTATCGCGGCAACCAATGGAGTTGCGCACAATCAACTGCACATCGTAAACACCCGTGGCGGTATAGTTTACCGCAGGGCTGGCCGTGGTGGAAGATGTGTTGTTGCCGAAGCTCCAAACATAGGTAAGCGGCAAGGTAGATTGGGTAGTATTGGTAAACTGCACGTTCAACGGCGCACTGCAAGACGATTGCACGTTGCTGGTAAAGTTGGCATCCAACGCTGGGTGTATGGTTACCATGTTGTTGAAGGTCTTTTGGCTCTCGCAACCGTTTTGGTCTTTTACGATAAGGGTAATGGTGTACGTACCGGCCGTAGCATAGGTATTGCATGGGTTGGGGGCGGTGCTGCTGTGGCCATCGCCAAAATCCCACAGCCAGCTTACGATGGGGGCATCGCCGGCGCGGGTGGAATCGGTAAAGCACATCTCCGTGGGCACACAGCCTACCGTGGCACTTACGCCAAAATGGGCCTCAGGGTTTTTAAACACCTGTAGGTAGTTGGTTTTGGTAAGCGTGTCGCTGCTAACGCCGTCGGATACGATAAGCGTTACGGTTTTGTGGCCGGGGGTAAGGTAAATGGCGCCTGGGTTCTTTTGGTTGGACACGTTGCCGTTGCCCAAAAACCATTGCCAAGAGGTAATATTGCCCGTAGATTGGTCGGTAAAGCGAACCATTAAAGGGCTGCAGGATGAAGTGCGGTCGGCAGAAAAATTAGCTTGCACCTGTGCCAAAACACTGGTGCCGGACAACACTAAAATCCATACGATGGCGACTGCCAGCCGTTGCAAAGAGTTCATTGTACTAGAGGTTTGGTTAAGAGTCGACCTTGAGAGGGTCGGGTATGTATACGGCACTGTTGGCGTTAGGTTACGCCTTTCAGCAAAAAATGTTCATATCAGTTTACAGTGCTCAATGAAAACTACACGTGGCACCAAAGTGGCCTTTGAAATCGCCACCATACCTCCATTTGAAAATGGTGACAATTGATAACAAAGCTATGTGGTGGGGCAACCTATTGCTATTCCGTCAACGCCACACAACACCATATCAATTGCTGCCAAACCAGTGCGAAGAGTTGCCACGGGTTTGCTACCTGTGGCACGCACCAGATTTCAACCCGTGATACACAACATCCATTAAAAAATTCTTTCCTAACCCTTCCATCGTTTATCTTTGTCAATCTCGAGGCTACATTAATTTAAAGGTTACTTAACAAACTGCCTGTAAATGAACAAACTGTTTACTGCCGCCAGCGGTGCATTGGCTATGCTATCGCTCGCTGCAATGCTACACTCGTGCTCGCAACCGCAGCCGGAACAACCCAAACTTTCGGCCCAGTTGCTCAAAGAGCAGCACCAAGACACCAAGCGCATCAAAAAACGCGACGAAAGGGGCATTAAACACGCCGCTTATTGGATGGAAGCCATGAAGGTGAACCCCTTGACGGGCACCATAGACGTGCGCGACATATACAATGCCCGCAACCAAGCCTACCAAATGCGCCACAGCGGCAACAACCGCCAAGGACTGAACCTGTTGTGGGAAAACCTAGGGCCCGACAACGTGGGCGGCCGCACCCGTGGCTTTATGATTGACCGCAACAACACCAACTACCTGTTGGCAGGCAGCGTTACGGGCGGCCTGTTCGTATCCACCGACGGGGCATTGAGCTGGACGGAGCACCCGGATAACGATAAGTTCCTTTCCAACTCCATCAGCAGTATTATGCAGGCCCGCAATGGCGACATATATATAGGCACGGGCGAAACGTTTGTATATACCATGCAAAACACGGTGGGCCACATAGGCGGCGGCATATATAAATCTACCGACGGGGGCACCACCTTTGCCCTACTGGCCGCCACTACGCCGCAGCCCAACAACACCACCGATACCTGGGCCTACGTGAGCGAACTGGCTACCCACCCCAACGACCCGAACACCGTATATGCCGCCACCCGTGGCGGGTTGCGCTACAGCATAGACGGGGGCACTAGCTGGACGGCTGTGCAGGGCATAGCGGCGGCGGACAATGGCCGCGAATCGCGCGATGTGCACGTAAACAACCAAGGCATCGTGTTTGCCGAAATCAACAAGAAATATTACCGCTCTACTGATGGGGCAACTTTTCAGTTGGTGAGCGGCACCAACGGTTTCCCGGCTACCAACGTAAGCCGTATAGAGTTTGCCGTGAGCCCGCAAGATGCCAACTACGTATATGCCGCCATAGCCAACGGCTCCGGCGGCTTGCGGGGCATTTATCGCTCCATAGATGCGGGCATTACCTGGACACCTTATTCCCAAGAAAACTCCACCGTGTTCAACCCACTAGGCCAGCAGGGCGAGTACGACCTTGCCTTTGCCGTAAGCCCGCACAACAAGGAAGAGCTGGTAATAGGCGGGCAATTGGAGCTTTGGAAGGGCGGCCTTAACGTGGGCTGGAACATGGTAGCCTACTGGACACCCGAATCGCCCACGAACCCGTATTACGTGCATGCCGATATGCACACCATCGCTTTCGACCCTACCGACCCCAACATTATGTACGTATGTACCGATGGCGGCGTACATAAATCTTTGAACGCCTCGCAGCAGTTCCCCACCTTTACGCCAAGGAACAAAAACTACATTACCACCCAGTTTTACCACATGGCCGCCGGCCTTACCGGCGAAATAATGGCCGGCGCGCAAGACAACGGCACCGTGTACATCGATTATAAGGGCAATACCGTTTTCAGCGGCTTGGACGTGCGCGGCGGCGACGGCGGCTATTGCGCCATTTCGCAGCTCGAACCCAACATCATTTTCTCCGAGGTACAATTTGGTGCCTTGGCACGCTCGCTTAACCGTGGCCAATCGTTCGGCGGCGTGTGGGACGATTATGCCCGTAGCCTCGGCGCGGGCGGGCAGAGTTTCAGCTCCTTTATCGCCCCTTACGACCTTTGGGAAGAACGCGTGGAGCGGATAGACAGCATAGTGGCCGACCCGGTAACGGGCGATGCCGATACGTTTAGGTCTTTCAAAAACTTAGGTTACCTCATATTTGGCGCAGCAGGGCGGGTAATGATTACGCCCGATGCCTTGGAAGTGGGCGGTATATACTGGTTTAGCGCCCCGGTTTCGGGCGTGGTAAGCGCCGTTACCGCCGCGGTGGACGGCAGCGTTTACATAGGCACCACAGCCGGAAACCTGTACCGCATTACCGGCCTTAACACTGCTACCTACAACCGCGCCAACAATACCGCCACGGGCCTTACCGTGGCGCTGGTGCGTGGCAGCAACCAGTGGACGGGCACCACCGCCAAGTACATATCCGGCGTAGGCGTAGACCCGCAAGACCCCGGCCACATAGTAGTTACGTTCGGTGGCTATGGCACCAACATCAACATTTTCGAGGGCGAGAACGTGGATAGCCCCTCTCCCACTTTTACGGGCATACAGGGCAACCTGCCCAAAATGCCCGTGTACGCTGCCATTGCCGGAACCGACTTCGGCCTATGGTCGAGCACCGATGGCGGGGCCACTTGGCAGCAAGAACTGGCTGGGCTGTTCAACACCCCTATTTACAGCGTGGAGCAGCAAGGGCTGTATAATGATGACTGCTACGTGATATATGTGGCCAGCTATGGCCGGGGCATGTTCCGCAGCACTACGCTCACGCAACAAAACAACCCGGCGTGCCAGTTGGTAAGCGGCATATTGCCCAACAAGCCTACCAGCCAAAACAAGCTGAACCTATACCCCAACCCGGTGGCCGATAAGCTCTATTTCGACCTTACCTTGGCCAAAACGGGCAAGGTATCGGTAAAGGTGGTTGATTTGCTAGGCCGCCAAATGTTGCAACAGGATTTGGGCAACCAATCAACAGAAAATGTTAAGTTTAATATTGATTTGAGTGCGCTCCCCAATGGGGTATATGTGGTTGCCATAGAAACACCCCTTGGGTTGGATACCCGCCAGATAGTGGTATCGAAATAAAAAATCATTGGTTCGGGGGGACAAATGAAAAATGCCTCACTTTTGTAAGAAAGTGAGGCATTTTAGCTCAATTATAGCTCAAATTGCGACATAATAGCTCAAAAATGCCTCAAAAAATGTCGCAAAATGCCGCAAAACTACATTTTGAGGTATTTAGTCTACCAAGGAGATATCAAACTGCACCAAGTCTATCAAATCTTGCACACGCTCCTCAATCTCTTGATGCTCAAGGGTTTTGGTACGATTTGGGCCAAATTGCTCCACGCAATAAGAGGCCATGGCGGTACCGAAGATAACGGCGCGTTTCATATTATCGAAAGATATATCTTTAGTGGCCGCTAAATGACCCATAAAACCGCCTGCAAACGTGTCTCCAGCACCAGTCGGGTCAAAAACATCCTCCAAAGGCAGGGCTGGAGCGAAGAACACTTCCGTACCATGGAATAACAAAGCTCCATGCTCCCCTTTCTTGATTATCAGGTACTTAGGGCCTAGTTCGAGCACCATTTTGGCAGCCTTTACCAAAGAATGTTGCCCAGTAAGCTGGCGCGCCTCTTCATCATTCACGAAAAGCACGTCCACCTGCTTCAAAACCTCCTTAAGCTCAGGCATTTGTATATCCATCCAAAAATTCATGGTATCCATGGCAATAAGGCGTGGGCGGGTGGTCATTTGGTTCAGCACCTTCATTTGCACTACCGGGCTAAGGTTGCCAAGCATCAGAAACTCGCTCTGCTTATAGCTTTCAGGCACAATGGGGTCGAAATCGGCCAGTACGTTGAGGTCCGTAACTAGGCTGTCGCGGGTATTCATATCCATATGGTAGCGGCCGCTCCAGAAGAAGGATTTTTCGCCCTCTTTAACTTGGAGGC